>WJKD01000113.1 GCA_014729315.1 Promethearchaeota archaeon
GGCTGACGCCGGAGGTTACTGACGTTCGCTGCTCCGCAGCTATTATTGTGGTTGTTCCGATCCATCCGTTAGCTGCCGGGATAGTGAGTTGCCGCAGGCGTGAGCCTGCGGATGGATCGATCGGGATACCCGATAAGCGCACGTGAGTGGGCGGTAGTTTTTTTCTGCCCTGATGCGAACGGACCTGAATTGTTACTACTATCGCTGCTTCGCAGCTATTGCGGGAGCTGGTGTTCATTTCCTGTTCCTCCGGCTGACGCCGGAGGCAACTGATGTTCGCTGCTCCGCAGCTATTATTAGGGTTGTTCCGATCCAGCCGTTAGCTGACGGGCTAGTGAGTTACCGCAGGCGTGAGCCTGCGGATGGATCGAACGGAATATACGATTAGCCCACGATAGTATGTTACCAAATTTCTGTTTTAATCTCGATTTTATTGAAATCAATCCCGATCTCAAATGTATATTTGTACTCGGTAACCAATAATTTCTCATTACCGACTAGTTTGCTAGAAAAATTGTGTAAATCACCATACTCATAAATATCTTTACCAACAAGATAATATGGAATCCTGACCTTATATTCAGAAATGAAATCTCCACGTTCCACATTTTTAATACAATCATCCCAAACTTTTGATGGTACCACTTCGATTGTACGAAATGAATCATCACGAACTTTACATGCCTTCCCTTCATCCTCACCCCAGCAAATATCGTGGTAATGGTCTCCAAAAACAATATTATCTCTGAAACACTGCCGAAATCTTTCATTATTCTGGATTTCAATCTCACTATAAACTTTATCACAAAATTCTTTAATTTGTTGATATGATACAGGTCCATTAGGCAAAAATGCCAATGCGTTTTGAACCAATTGCTCGGGATATGGTTTTTCACTATCGACTGCAAAGATTTTTAACTTGTATTGCTTTCCATTTTTCCAATTTTTTCCTGAGCGGTTTAACCGTCCAGCACGTTGTCCTAATGCATCGGCTGGGGCGATCTCTGAATACATTACATCACATGAAATGTTTAAACTAATTTCAATAACCTGTGTAGCTACAACGATGCATGGAGATTTTTTAACTAATTCATAGATATCATTTTCCTTTCTGACTCGATCTTTGTATGTGAATCGAGAATGATACAAAATTATTTTAGGTTTGGATTTTTTATTTTCAAAATAGTTTGAAATCTGTTGATAACTCAATTGAGCCTTTTCAACAGTATTCAGAATAATAAATATTTTATTTCCAAACGAATAATCTTCATAGATTTCCTGCAATACATCATCAGAAATCACTTTTTCGGAAATAATTTTTTGCTCTTTATTGATTATGTAAAATGGCTCAAATAAAAGTCCTTCATCATCAGTGATTAACTTATAGATATCCCTTAATTCTTTCAACAAAAAATCTGGTGCGGTACCAGTCATTAACAAATGGGGTATATTCATTTTACGCATAACGAAAAATAGCGATAGCAATACCTCTAGGGTATGTTTTTCATAGTAATGAATTTCGTCAAAAATAATAACAGCATTTTGAAGATTTCCGCAGGCGAAATCAGATTGTGAAAAACCATGAATAAATGCATAAGCGAGATGGTCAATAGTTGTAACAGTAATGGGTTTAAAAAAGACGTTCCCTTTAAAGGTTTCATCACGAATTACATCGAAAGATTTCACGTCTGTTTCTGCGTCATCCGTTTCAGCGTAAATGATCTCACGCTGTTTATTTTTAATAGTTATAAAACTTTTACCGTGAAAAAGACCAACATTCTGCTCGCTAAAAACTTCAGGTTTGCCCAACCTATCAAACATGGCGTTGCAGGTTGTCTGGGTAGGTAGGGCAAAAATGATTTTATTTTTATGATAAGCTTTCATTATTTCATTAGCCCATAACAATGAAGCTTCAGTTTTTCCTCTACCACATGGCGCAAAGAGAAACCCGTAATACGGTTTTTTCTCAAGCAATTCCTGCTGAAATTGAAAAGGTTTATGTTTGCCTAATAATCTATTTTTCCATTCTGTTGTTGAATAATTAATATTGTAAACATATTTATCTGGCGATGTTAGGACAGCATCAAATATTTGTTTTGTTGGTTTCTTCGTTGAGATAAATTGGGAGAAATGGGCGCTGGCGTAATCATCGCATGTTTGAAGAATTGAGAAAAAGAATGTGAAAACAGATTTTATGAAATATCTCTCTTTATGGCTGAAATTGAATTTTAATAGGCTTCCTTTTATAAATCGGTCTTGTATTTGATTCTGTCGCAAATGCAAAATTTCTGGTGCAATTATTTCTGGTAGTGCAAACCATTCTTTAAATCCACATTCATTATAAAGCTTGAGAACTGCAAACTCAAAATAATCATGAATCTCCTCATCCAGATAATGAACTTCTTTGGCGATTTTTAAAGAATTATAAATCTCCCTGTACAATTGAGTATGGTGTCCTAAAATCGCGCATAATTCAACAGGATAATCCACAATATAATCCCATTTAAAGCTCGCCAAAACCGGCAACGCGAAAAACGGATGAGGATATTTGCTGCTCGCTTTGTTTACCTGGATATTCGCCTGAAATTCTCTGGTGAGTTTGCCAATATCGTGCAATGCAACAGCCATAAACAGATTTCGTCTGAATTTTTCTGGATCTATTTGCCAGTGAGTGCAAAATTCATTTATCAACTCATTGTTGATTCGGAAATATTCCTTTAATAGGATTAAGCCATCCTTGGAATGGCCGTAAAGTGTTTGGAAGTATTTAGTATTATTTTTTACAAACAATTTTGCAAAGGTATTCATTTTTTTACATCCTTATAGATCCATTCAAGCCACTCCAGACATAAAGTTAGCAATTGAATTTGAAGCTCAAGACAATCAATATTAAAGTCTGAATAATCATCTATATCTCTTTTCCCGACTAAATCTTCAAAGATGTCTTTTTTAATCCGAATTCTTTTAACGTACTTTCTTTCATTATAATAGCTTTCATCATCATGAATATTTGTATGTCTGAGAATTTCAATATATTTTGGAAATTTATGTTTTTTATATTTCGTAAAAATACTAGGATCAAATTCTTGAAAATAACAATACATATCTCGACAAAAAAGTTTGAACGATTCTTTGTTTTCAGCTAATACACTCCCTAATTTTGAAGCGATAAGTTCAGTCTCCTTTGAGGCAGGAAATTTGTTATTTTTTAAGCTGTCAATAAATGATTCATAAATATTGAGTTTTAATCTAACTATTGTACACCATACTTGAGTTATTTTTTGAGAATATTGTGATCTAATTCTTTCTTGTTCTTTTGCCTTCTTAAAATCGATGATCTGATTTCTTAGTTCTTTTGGAATTTCTGTTGGATTTTGAAGAGCTCTATACCAAACATCATCCAACAATTTGGTATAGTCTGGATGACTTTCAAGTTTATTTTCTTGTTCTTCATCCAAATCTGAAACAAGGACAAAAAAATACCCATAACTACCATCTGATAAATATTGACAGTCATCGTAATCAATGCCCAGAAGTGATAATTCCTCTTCAAAATTTATATCCGAGTCATGTTGCATAATTATTAAAAAAGATATATATTCTCTTGATTAAATTTATAACAGCCCAATATGTCTATTGTCGAAATAGGATATTCTTGCCCTATCGAAATGATTTTCTGTACCAAACTATAACTCCCATTATTCTTTTCAAACCGATAAGGTATCTTTTCTACAATTGCTCCAGGCACGATTCCTTCCACCACACTCCAAATTTCATTAGATTCAGTTTCGAAAATATCAATTGGATCCGTTGACTGAATTTCCACCAGATCATCTGACTGACCCAAATAAAGTGGACGTTTGGGATTGGCAAGACTTTCATGTATGGTTTTAATTACATCAGATTCCCCACCTACATAAATAGTGTAAACAGGATTTACCAAAAATTCTCGGAACATGGGTGATGATGGAAACTCGACGGTTCTTTGACCAGGCATTTCTTTGAGCTTCAGAATTTTTGCCATTTCTACATTTTTCTCACCGAAGCGCTTCACAGCTATACCAATTTTAATTTTATCCTGTAAATAAAGATCATCTCTTGCCAATCCCATAGCGTTCGAGATCAACCCCCTGATGGTTGTGAATGGAGGTACGATAAAGCTCAACATTAAACTTGTGGAGCTGGGTTTGCGAAAGGTGGAAAAATAAGGTACCTCCACCTCAAAGCTCAATCCTTTCATTTTCGCCTCGTGATTTTATTTTACAAAAACGTAAATGTAGGGAACGGTCATGACCGTTCCCTACTATTAGCTAATACTATTAATAATATTTTCAAAAACCTGTTGTGGCTGCAATACTTGCAATTCCAGTTCACTTGCAGCTTCTTGTACCTGTTGTTCATTGTCCAATAATCCTGGCAGCAATCCAAAAAAAATTGTGCCATAACTTTTCATATCATTTACAATCGATTTAAATCGATCAATATTTAGTGTTTTATTGTTGTCAATTTCAAAAGCCTTCTGCAATCTATGGCTATATCGCTGCTGGATTGAGCCTAAAATGACATCAGGTGTGAAATCGGTCAACAACCTTGCTTGTTTTGAATAATCAGCTAGATACTTAATACCAGAAACAACCGATTTAATTCTATATATTCGTTCAGCCCCGTCTTCGCTTAACTTATCAACAAATTTAAGTACCTTGCTTTCTTGATCTACTTCTTCCTCATAACCGATACGTCGAATATCGATTGAAACACCACATTTATAAATGTTTAATCCCAGCTCAACATTTACAATATCGCCAGTAGCTTTCTCACCGACTTCAACTCGTTTTTTTCTTGTTAAAAAGTCGATGGTAGAATTGTCGTCTAATGGTAGGAGCCCCATAGCAGGAGAGACTTTTACAGGTGATACACGAGTTACCGCTCCTGTACCTTTAATCGTGGTCATAAAGCCAAACAAATCACAATTCATGCATTCGTTGATTTTACCGCATGTTTCGCCTTTATCATTTGGCGTACACATGAGTTTACCCTGCTCCAGTTCACGTCTTACAGCTTCCCTCAAATAAAACCTCATTGCCTGTCCACTGACATAAGGATATTCAATGCCCTGTTTGCGAAACTTTTTTACATCAACGATATTCGTGCCACCTTCACCTGCGTTGAGATTAGTTAAATCGGTTTCTGCTAACCATACAAGTTCGATGCCTTTTAATTGATTATTCATTGTTTACCTCCTTGGTTTCTGGTTTCTTATAGCCTTTAATGCTTGCATAAATGAGCAAAATATTTTTAATGTCTTCAAAAGCCTTTGGATCATCCTGATTGGCAATTATCAAATTCATCAAGTTACTGATTGAACCAGGATAGACATTTTTCTTAGATTCATCGATTACAAATCTCCTTGTAATTTCCTGCATTGCCTTATAAAAATTATGTGGACTTTTTGCTTTTTCTAGTTTATAGAAAAGGCTCACATGATTTTCTGATAAATTGGCAATGGTTAATCCTGCAAGTTGCAAGGTTTTTACATCATCTTCAGAGAGTTTATTCATGGGCTTAATCCTCCATTCATAAATTAATATATCCAATATTTGTCGTGCATGTTTTGTTAAACCAATATGCCCCCCTTGTTGTGGTAAAAAATTATGTGCGAAACCCGCAAAATCATTGTTAATAAAAGTTCGACAGAATCCTTCCTGCATCACCTTTTCATGATCAAAGTTCCTAAGACCTCTTTTCGCATCATTATTGAAAAAGTAAGTCTCCTTGACGAATCCTCTGTAAAAAAGCATAGGGTCATCATTTCTGATCAATGCAATTAGAACATTAATAGTATTGTTTTCTAAAAATATATTAAAATACTTTGGATTTTTAACAGAACCAGATAAAGGAATTTCAACGATATACCAATTTTGGCAATTCAATTCTGGATCAGTATATCTTATGAAATTTTCATAAAAGCTAATCAACGTAGAATATTTATCTGGTGTATTTTCTGTTTCCTCTTTTTCAATATCAATACGAATATTGCTGTAGCGATTATTTTTATTCAATTGATTGTAATAGCTGTTTTTTAGTTTTTTGAGCTTGGTCAAATCTTCCGAATTCGGCAGTATCAGAATGCTTTTTTGCCCCGGAATTGTCCGATAGATCAATGTAGGATCAATCCACACAAGCACACCAATCAGGTAACATTGTGGGCAATAATCCTTTACATATTCACTTAATTTAAGATCTTCACCACTTCGAATCCCACTCAAACTTTTAATCTTTGTTACAAAGGGATAAGATGCCTGTTGTAGATTTTTATAATTTGATTTAAATGTTCTGCCGCAAAGGAAACATCTCTTTTTGTCTCCTTTCAAATTGTCAAATAATTTCTGAATAACTTTATTTGTTTTATCTTCTGAATAGATATTCTCTTTAAAAGCGACTTTACCTCCTATCTTTTTCCCTTCTTGAATTAATACAAAATCTTTTTTTACTTGTTTTCGTTGTTGGGTTGCTTTGTCTTCTGTGTCAATAATGATATTTTGTATTAAGCCTTTTATTTGTGAAGAAAGAGTTTTAGTAAATTTGTTTTCATCATGTAATTCATAGTTTAATTTTAAATGAGTTAAGGTGTTCTGCTTTAATTCATACATTTCTTCCAGATCATCTAAAAGGTTTGAAAATGTTATCAAACCATTATCAAACCAGACGTCATTATATCTTTTGATTTCTATTTTCATAAGACACCTCTGTTTTATAGAGTATTATAAAGTATTTTCAATCTTATTATTTCTTTTGTTATTTTTTCCCTCAACACACCCGGCTGCACCGCCTCCACCTCCCCGCCGTATTGCAGCACCCACCGCTTCACATCATTCAACCCCTGCATATCCATTTCC
Organism: Promethearchaeota archaeon; assembly: GCA_014729315.1. Next base: position 6,897 of record WJKD01000113.1, read on the forward strand.
AGCAGCAGGCTGCTGTCGGCAAGGTCGGTGAGTTGCTGGGTTTTGTGCCATTGGCGTTCCCGGATCCAGCGGGACTGGTAGGGAGTGAATTTCAGTTTTACGTGATGCGTTTTATCGTCCCGGATAATGCCGAAACAGTCCTGCAGGAATTTATCGATGTCGAAATCCGATGGCTTGTAAAAATCGTCGTCGGTTTCGGTGAGGCTCAAAATACGGTTCAGCGCGAAAATGCGTAGCTCGTCCCGCGTGTGGCAGTGGGCGATCAGATACCAGGTTCCCTGCTGGTGGTGGATCGCATACGGATCGACAGTTCGCTCGCTGGCGTGATTGCTGTGTTGCGAGTGATATTTTATTTTCACCTGTTTTTCTTCGTACGCGGCTTTTTGCAGAATCTCAAAAAAGTCTCTGTTAACCTGGCTGGCAGGAGCCGATTGAAAAGAAAAGACCGGCGCCGCATCATCGGTGTAAATATCGTCGGGAATGAATTCGATAATTTTTTCGATCACTTTTTTAATCGATTCGTAATATGGAGCGTCTTTGTACTGTTTTAATATCTGCTCATTTACAATAAACGCAAATACGTCCGATTGCGTTAATTGAATTGCGGGTAAAAAGTAATTTTCTTCAGTGTAATAATAGCCCCGGCGCTTTTTATCATATTCGACAGGAGCCCCGAGTTCGCGCATGTTTTCGATATCGCGCTGAATTGTTTTGCGGTCCACTTCAAACTCACGCGCCACCTGCTTACAATTCGGATACCTGCCTGCCCGAATCTGGCAATCGATATATTTCATTCTAACATGTCCCGGATGTGAAAATTTCATTACTTTCCTCATCGTAATAATCCTTTCGATAATATACGAAACGGGGTGGGACATACAGCGCCCCATGCCTTAAAAAAATGAAATTATTTTTCAAATCACACCGATCATTCCAAAACCCATGGAATTGCGCTGACCAATACCGCATTCCCATGCGATCTGCATCAGCTCGGTACTTCCGTCAAGATAGAAAAGCGATTCGAATGCCTTGATGTGCGTTGCCTCCGCAGCATGATTTTCTTTAATCGTAATTAGCTTCGAAATCTTACCAACGCCGCCTTTCCGCCGGACATAATCCGGATCCAGGGAAAATTCCAGGGCATCGTTTTCCGGCGCCTTTTGATGCACCAGGTGGAATTTATGGATCAGGTTTTTGCGGATCGCTGCGGAAAGATTTTCGTCGTCGCCGCGCAGGAAATATTCGTGCTCGCGCCCATCATGAAAATGTTTGCCGGAAACTACGATGGGGGAGAGGCATTTGAATTTCTGCGGTGATTGAAAATCGGGAGGTACAGAAGTCTCAACAGA
>WJKD01000114.1 GCA_014729315.1 Promethearchaeota archaeon
ATGGATCGAACGGAATATACGATTAGCCCACGTGAGTGGGCGGTAGTTTTTTTCTGCCCTGATGCGAACGGACCTGAATTGTTACTACTGTCGCTTCGCAGCTATTGCGGGAGCTGGTGTTCTTTTCCTTTTCCTCCGGCTTGCGCCGGAGGTTACTGACGCTCGCTGCTCCGCAGCTATTATTAGGGTTGTTCCGATCCAGCCGTTAGCTGACGGTCTAGTGAGTTACCGCAGGCGTGAGCCTGCGGATGGATCGAACGGGATACCCGATAAGCCCACGTGAGTGGGCGGTAGTTCTGGTTTCAGTATAAGAAAATAAGCAGCGAATAGATATACCATTCGCTGCATTTGCTTTTGACTGTACCATTATTTTCGAACTTGATTTTCATAATCAAAAGAACTCATTATTTCAATTAATTTTTTTTCTGCCTTATCTAATGCATCTGCCGATTCAAGATGCGTTTGAATATAACCACCGGCTGGTAACGTAACAAAAAGTTCTGCTCCGTCGATCTCATCCAGAACTGGTTTCGCTTTTGGTTGTTCATTATCCTCATCCAGCTTTGCCCTTATAGCAGCAGCAATTTTATTTGCATTATGGCTGATTGCAACTGCAAGTGTTTCTGTTGGGCTAAAAGTCCTTGCTTGATTGCTTGTGATTCGCCAATTAATGAGTGAATTTGCAAGTGCCGAAATAATTTTGTCACGTTTTTCCTGTGGAAGAACAATACATTGACCGAATACATTTTCTGATTTAATCCAGCCGTCTTGCAATAACTTGTCTATGGAGTCTGAATCTAGTTCAGGATCATGCTGATTCATTGAAACACAAAATAATGTACGTAAATCGATTGCAATATCATATACAAATAAGCCGGTGGTGCGCACATTTTCGGGAATCCAGTTTCTTCTTGGCAAAGTTCGATTATTCTCCTTTATATAGGCAAGAATTTCTTGTTCTGATAACAACTGATTATTTCGTCGAACATTTACCGGATGATGGTCCGGATTGCTGCTACGGTCGAAAGTCAGATTTTCCTTTGAGGTGCCTGCTAAAAGAGGATGCAAAGGACGCATGGCGGATATCGAAAGCGGACTTCTACGCTTCAAAGGAGTACTTCCGCCCTGTGCTTTCATCCAGCCTCCTAATAATTGATCAACGTAGCTTGGATCACAGGGTGACCATGGTTCTTTATTTTCCAGAGCATTCCTTGAGTTAATTTCGTAGTTAAAAGTAATTGGTGCAATGGGTGCATTCATCAGACTGGTCAATTCAGTCAGTATCGATCGTTTAACTTGTTGACCACTTGAAAAAGCAACCACACGACCGAACTGATTATCAAAATATGTTTTTTGTCCGTCCTGCACACAAAATACAGTATGATCAGCATGTCGGAGACCGCGAAGATAGATAAAAGGTTTCATGATTGTTCCTTTCTATTTAAGTATGCATATTTAAATCGAATTAGTGTTGTGAAATACGCGAAATTTTCCCGTGGCATTTTATTAAGTTCTATGACTAAAGAATTTAGGTCATCCGCTACTTCCGCCGAACTTTGGTTGATGATTTCAGTCAGTCCATCGATAAATTTTCGAGGATTTGGTGACTTAAGCAATTCATCAATAAAACGTTTTTCTTTGGTTTTACCTCGCAGTGTCTCAAGGTTATAATTCAGAAAAATCTGTGCGGCTTTTTCAGCCTGATTGATTAACTTTTCATTGTTTAACATAGCGCTCACCCATACTAAATAAGTTCGAAATGTTATTTTTTCTTTTTGCTTATCTGGATATATTGGAATAATATTTTTACCTCGGGGCATATAATCACGTAAAGCTTTTGGTTCCAAAGCTTTAATTCCAATCGAACCAGTTTCACATGCTTTATACAGCCCATAATTATTCCCAAAAATATTTTCAATCTCTTTTGTGTCTTTCAGAAACTGATTTTTTCCGAAATATTTTTTGTAAAGTTCTATGGGTCTGAGAATTTCCGGCAAATAGACGGGTAAAAATCCCAGTGTTTTATTTGTTTGCCCAAGTGAGAATACATAAGTCAGAATAGTTTTATTCGGATATTTTTGGGAGGCTCTGAGTAAAATTTTTACCCATTGTTGAGTTTTTAACTCTAATCGATTTTTATCTCCTTTTAACGATTCACCTGTGGAAGGCCCTGAACTATAATCAAAAATATCTGGATCATAATAATGGGCTAACCATTGTCCATTCCATGTTTCGATCTGATTCCCTTTCAAAACGGAAGTTTCGTTTAGCCATCGCCGATAAAATTGCCAACCGGAAAAGATATCCATAAGAATTTGTGCATCCTGAATATAAAAAGCCAGTCCGCCGTTTACCCCAACACCTAATCCGCCACCAATCCAGGACAAATAAACATTTTCAGGTGTGATTGGTAATTTAAGCGACGAAACCTGCCCGGAGGTTGTTGCTGTAAGATCGGCTGATGGATAACCGATTGCGCTTGATGATTCTGGTTTTGATTCAATCAGATCAATCGTTTTACCGATCCGCTCACTGCGTTCTGCTTGATCTGGAAATGTTCCTCGCTTAATTTTGGGATTATCTAAAGGGGAATTACCGCCTTTCATCATATATTTTTCATGATCAAAGAACAGTTTTAAAAATTCGTCTGTAAAGTAGTCTTTAGCTGAATAATTTGTTTGATTATACCGATTGTATTCATCGAGAAATATTTTACCAATTGCTGATGCATACATGATACTCTCCGTTAAATAAAATTATCATTATTATCATGCTTATTTTTTAGGTTGTGAATCATTAAGCCCTCTTCATTTGAATAGAGATTATCCGGGACAATAAACGGTCGGTGTCCTTTTTCTATCTGTATCAGATTCTTATAGCCAACTGATTTGAAATTTACAGGTATTTCCATTTTCATTCGCTCGCTTGCAATCGAACGCTCATATAATTCTTGTTCGCTCTGGAGAATGCAAACTGCTGAATCAATGTCCAGTAACTCTAACAAAGCTGATTTAGGCTGATGAGCCAAAAACTTCAACCACCATACTTCATTTTTATAGATTGCGTGTGATTCAATCTTTTCTATACTTATTTCTGTGAATACCTGATCAAGTAATTTAGGGATCATTTTTTCCGCTAATAATTTACCATCTGGTAGTACTGCATAGCTCCTTTTTAAAATATCCAAGTCATAAGGTAATGCCTCTTTATCTGTATCTGGCGGTGCGATCACAAAGACAGACTTGTATTTTCCAATTGTGTTTTCATTTCGTTTTCTGTTTATTCTTCCAAAACGCTGTATCAAGCTGTCCAATGGCGCACATTCAGTTACCATCAGATCGAAACTAATATCGAGACTTACTTCGACCACTTGAGTTGATACAACTATGCACGGTCCTTCATTCACATTAAATTCAGAGGTAAGTTTCTTTTCTTTTTCTGCCCGATCGTGCCGTTTAAATCTACTGTGAATAAGCATTTTGGGGACGCTTGGATAGCTGTCTACTATTTTTTCGAATAATTCCTGTGCAGACTTTACGCGATTTACCACTAATAAAACTTTCTGTCTATTCGATAATGCAATTGATATTTGAGGAAAGGCACTTTGCCAATCAGGTAGTTTGTGAATTATATGCCTATTGAAAGTTTCGAGTAATCTGTGGTCAAGTTGCACTTCATACACATCTATTTTATCTAACAATTCTAAAATCCTCTCATACAGCAAAGACGGCATGGTTGCAGTACCAACATGAATTCGGCAGCTAATGGCTTTTAGGATTTCAATTAATTTTAGTACGATTGCTTGTGATATTTCGGTGTAAGTATGAATTTCATCTAGTATTACATCATTGCCCTCAAGGTCTAATAATAGTGCTTCATAACCTTTCGTTCCGAAAGCAATGCCAGCTAATTGATGTGGTGTAAGCACTTTTATCGATGAACCGACTAGCCCTTGTAATGCCCGATCCTCGCGATTTTTCCCTTCCAAAATAATTTCTGAGGAAGCGTGAAGTAATCGGATATCTGCTTCTGTTTCTTTTAAATCATTACAAAATCTATCATACATCGCATTTATTGAAGCTTGAAATGGAAGAGTATAAAATACGCGCGCTTTGCATCGGCGCAGTAGAAAATCTGTTTTTCCTGCTCCTGTGGGGGCGGTGACTAAAGTATGCGGCAAATTACTGTCAGCATTAACTTCAGAAAGTGGATACAGCCAGAATGGACGATTGTAGAATGAAAGATCTGGTTTTTTAAAAACTCTATCAATTTTAATTTCAGTTTGCTCGCTCATCGCTGATGCAAAATGATCGGCAGCCATCAGAATGCCTCTCCATCGAGACCATCCGTTTCGCAGGTTTCGACAGTACTTGATAGCCCATTCATAAGCTTGAATGGCTTGTCCGCGGTTTATTTCATGCTTTTGTACACCAAAACATTCGAGAATATCTAAAGCACATTTTGACCAGTCTAAGAAATTTCCAAAATGATATTCAAAAGCTATTCCTTCCTCGAATCGTATTTCCAAATCAAGAAATCCTAAACTTCGACCATCCTTTACAACCGACTTATGATGTGCAATAATCATCTCGGTTAATGCAGACCACTCGTTTTCGGGAAAGAGAGGCAAAAAGAAAATCGATGCGATTTCATGACGAAAAGGAGTCCAATCAGGAGAATAGGGCTCGCTAAGCCTTCTTTGAAATTCAGGATTTGCTTTTCCTATATCATGAATCTGTGCACCTTTAACAGCAAGGTCTCGATCCACATGAAAGGAATTCACAATCTGTTCAGTTGCGACCGCAACTAATCGCAAATGATCAAATAAGCTCATTCGACCATTTTTTTCTGATTTAGCTAATATTTCAGGATGAGTGTTCATTATTAATTCCCTTGCACCGGATTTCCTGTAATCTCTAATTTTCCAAACATTGGCGAGCTATTTCTGAATCGATTGTAGCCTACTAAAAAAGACATTTCCGATTGTTCGAACCGTAGTTCAAAGCCATCTAATGCATCAAATTCTTCTTCTGTCACACTTATTGCTTTGCCGACAGGTAACAATATATCTTCATTTCTGCATAAGCAGATGTGTTGTGAACATGCAATTGAGGAATCTTTCTCATTCTGGAAAGCAAGAAAAAGCTTAGGGTTTATTAGCACACCACGCTTCAAAATAGAACGTGGGCGTGTAGCCATTCCTTCTCGTTTTTTAATTACTAGCGCTTTAGTTTGTGTCTGTTCCTGTTGCTGGTTAATGCCAGAATACTGCAATTTATGTCTTACTATTTTGGGTTCGTATTCCGTTTTACCAAGTAATTCAGGAAATAATTTTTGCTCGATTCCCATTATAATCGATGGTGTTAAAAATTGTTGGCTATACGTTAATTCATCTCGAACTGCCGTCCAGGGCTTGATGAATCCAAAATGTCCCCGATATTCTACTATAAACATATTATTCACCTCCTCTGATTTTAATTTAAAATATCAATGCTGCCAAAACCTTGAGAACAGTGAGTGCCCAGCCCAGCATCCCAGGCAATTTTCATTAGTTCAACGCTACCGGTCATTCTAAATGGTGCAAAGATTCCTCTGATTTTAGTCTCTTGCTTCTCATGTCCTTCCTTCAAAGTTATAAGCTTAGTCAATTTTTTGAGTTTTCTGTTTTGTACATAACTCTGATCGAGCGCAAATTGTAGTTCTTTTTTTTGGGGCTCTTTCTGATATAACGTTCGATATTTTCTTAGTAAATTGTTATTAACTGCTTCAGACAATCCGCTATCACCGGGTCGATAATAATGTGGCTTTACGCTGCCATTATGTTCTCGCATCGTAGAAATTACAAACGGGGACATGCATTTGAAATTCATTTCACTTGCAAAATCTGGAATGGGTACGGGTTCGACTCTAATGATGTGGAAGTTTTCATTATAAATATTAATCTGTTTTTGTTCAAATAAGCCAATAACCACATTTTTAACAAATCCGTCAATAAGGGGAGAACTCAGGTAGAAATAGCATATATTGTGATCATTCACAATGATACGGTTGTCTTTTATTTCTTTTTGAGGAGTAAATAAATATGAAAATGTAAAAAATTTGAGAGGTTTGCCACCTTCTCCCTTCAAACCATTATTATGCAACTCGGAAGCATACTTTTCATCGACAGAATAAATTAATTGATAAAGTGATGATGAAAGCGAATACTGATAATTGAATGGAATTCGGCATACTTTTGAAACCGGGCTTAGGAATATTTTTATTCTCATTTTAGTCTCCCTGAGTTTTATAAATACTTTTTAGTTTCTCCATTTCGTTAATCACTTCACTCTTTAATTCCTCCGGCTCCACCACCTCCACCTCCCCGCCGTACTGCAGCACCCACCGCTTCACATCATCCAATCCCTGCACATCCATTTCCAGCAGCAGGCTGCCGTCGGCAAGGTCGGTGAGTTGCTGGGTTTTGTGCCATTGGCGTTCCCGGATCCAGCGGGACTGGTAGGGAGTGAATTTCAGTTTTACATGATGAGTTTTATCGTCCCGGATAATGCCGAAACAGTTTTGCAGGAAATTATCGATGTCGAAATCGGATGGTTTATAAAAATCCACATCGGTTTCGGTGAGGCTCAAAATACGGTTCAGCGCGAAAATGCGTAGCTCGTCCCGCTTGTGGCAATGCGCGATCAGGTACCAGGTTCCCTGCTGGTGGTGGATCGCATACGGATCGACAGTTCGCTCGCTGGCGTGATTGCTGTGTTGCGAGTGATATTTTATTTTCACCTGCCTTTCTTCGTACGCGGCTTTTTGCAGAATCTCAAAAAAGTCTCTGTTAATCTGGCTGGCAGGAGCCGATTGAAAGGAAAAAACCGGCGCCACGTCGTCGGTGTAAATATCGTCAGGAATGAATTCGATAATTTTTTCGATCACTTTTTTAATGGATTCGTAATATGGGGTATCTTTATACTGTTTTAATATTTGCTCATTTACAATAAACGCAAACACGTCCGATTGCGTTAATTGAATTGCGGGTAAAAAGTAATTCTCTTCAGTGTAATAATAGCCCTGCTGCTTACTATCATATTTGATGGGCGCACCGAGTTCGCGCATGTTTTCGATATCTCGCTGCACGGTTTTGCGGTCCACTTCAAACTTACGCGCCACCTTCCGGCAATTCGGATATCGTCCTGCCCGTATCCTTTCATCGATATACTTCATTCTAACATGTCCCGGGTGTGAAAATCTCATTACTTTCCTCATCGTAAATAATCCTTTCGATAATATACGAAACGGGGTGGGACATATTGCGTCCCAGGCTTCGAAAAAATGAAATTATTTTTTAAACCACATCGATCATTCCGAATCCCATGGAATTGCGCTGACCGATGCCGCACTCCCAGGCGATTTGCATTAATTCTGCATTTCCGGTCAAATAAAACGGCGATTCAAACGCCTTGATGTGCGTTGCTTCCGCAGCATGATTTTCTTTAATCGTAATCAGCTTCGAAATCTTACCAACGCCGCCTTTCCGCCGGACATAATCCGGATCCAGGGAAAATTCCAGGGCATCGTTTTCCGGCGCCTTTTGATGCACCAGTTGATATTTATGGATCAGATTTTTCCGGATTGCTGTGGAAAGATTTTCGTCGTCGCCGCGCAGGAAATATTCGTGCTCGCGCCCATCATGAAAATGTTTGCCGGAAACTACGATGGGGGAGAGGCATTTGAATTTCTGCGGTGATTGAAAATCGGGAGGTACAGAAGTCTCAACAGA
>WJKD01000115.1 GCA_014729315.1 Promethearchaeota archaeon
AGGAAACCGCTGTTTCCGCGTCCGGTTAAATGTTTGGTTAGAAATAAGTATTATGTCCCCCGAATTGTCATGAACTGAGTGGCTCAGTTCTTCTTGGCACACTGGAGCGGCAGCGGAACACCGGTCAGAGTGAAGCAGCAAAGTTAGAATTTCGTACCATCCCATCAGAATATACTAAAATTATTATATATTTAATCATGCACTACTTATTTCATTTCAACGTTTGCTCCTCATTCGAAGTTGAAAAAAAATTACAATGATAATCATGAGGCAAGCCATGTTAAGGAGTGGAAACCACTTTGCGCTAAAAACTCTAAGAATCGAATTAATAATTTCTATATAATCCCAATTGGCTTTAAAAATAAAACCATAAATTCCAACGACTATCGAATAAATAACAGCGGCAACAACACCTCTTTTAAAATATTCTTGCGCCATAACCATATTATCAACTTTGAGATTGATGGTTAGAGAGTTTTTCCTTGTTTCATTGATGACCTCTGTTATTAACATTTTTCGATAATTTTCCCGTCCAGTTGTAATATCTTTATAACCAATCCTATGGTATCCCTGTCTCTCTAAAGCTCGAATGCTAAACCAGACGGTGCGACAAAAGTAAACTACTATAAAGACCCACATAAGAATTGAGAATGATGTTAAAAAACCAGCTTTGATATTGGAATTTAATAATAAATCAGTTGCCATGCTAAGGAGTATCGCTATTACAAAACCTATAGCACTAATAAAAATCGTGGATTTCGTCTCAATTGAATTTCTGCGATCCTCTTCGCTATCGTAATATCTTAGAGTCAAGTCCCAACACAAATCCAGATCATTTTCCTCGATAACCAAGTCATCAATATGGATAGGTTTAAAATCGACTTGATTCAGAGGTTCCAAGAGCGGCCAAAAAAGTTCTCGAAATTTCTTAATCTTGCTCATAAGCTCGAACCCCTTCAAGCAGTAAATTCACGAGTGCTCCACTAATATCATAGCCGAGTCTTTTCTCAATCCAACCCCACTGCCCGTTTGGGTTGATCTCTAAAAAAACGAAGCGATTACCTTTCTCAAGAATAAAATCAATTGCCCCAAAATGCAGGTTTAATCGCTTAATCAGTTCTATACATTTTCTTTCCAGATTCAATGGTATCTTTGTTTTCTCGTGTCGGAGTCTTACATTTTCGCCTTTTCTCCAGTCGACAACTGTTTCTGGAAAATCCTGAGAATATATTATTGCAGGGAACACTTGTTCCCCTACAACTGTCACTCTAATATCTGCCAGTTTGTCAATTTGGCTCTGTAGATACGTCGGACAAACATCTACATTATTGAGTATTTCTAAATCATCAGCAGATATTGAGCTTGTAAAAATAACCATCGGGTTTCTGTTATCATTTACTTTTCCACTTTTAATTGGCTTTACTATGCAACTCCCTTGCGCCCTGTGCCAAAACGCAATTGCATTATCCTTCAAAGTAGTGATAAGGCTTCTCGGAATCTCAAAACCAAGTTCCCTGGCTACAAGAAGTTGATGAATTTTATTTTCAGCCTCCCGAATAGAATAGACCGGACTGATCCAAAATCGATCATTGAGAATTTTATATATCCCCTCCAAAAGGGATATAATCTCTCTGCTCATAAACTCAATTTCACTTTTGGGCAAAGATGAATTGTTAAATTTTGGCAAACCGGGTCTTCTGTAGTATACGCTCTTAATAGAGGATAGATTGATGATTTGATTTTTTTGATGGTCGACAAGAATATATTTATCACAGGAAATGTCAATATTGACACCGACGTTCGATACTAAGTCCTCCGTGTTTAATCTATAATAGGGCTCTTGGAGTTTGTTCAGCCGATTTACTATAAAGTCAGTAGTGACATCGTCCCTGTTGGTCACAAGCAATATCATTATTCATCGTCGCCTTCTCTCTGAATCTTAGTTTTGGTGTAGAGTTCGATTAACCTGAAGTCTTCGTCTTCATCTTCTCGACGAACAAGGGTCTTTGTTTCAAGTTCCAGTAACTCTAAACTATCCTCATCCTTTTCTCGGTCAGCTTCGGTTTTGGTATACAACTCTGGTGTTGAAATTGCTGGTACTTCCACAAAAGGGGTTAGCGAACCATTGATTTCAATAATGTTCAAACTCGAATCTTTGTCATAAAAAAATGGCTTCTGTTGATTAGAGGCATTCATTGGACTGGCAAAATTTAAAATTGGTGGTTTTCTCATAATTTCCCCCTTAAGTCGAAATATTTACAACCATGCTTGAATCTCCGAATCGCAATGTTCTTTGTGCAAATCGGGTGATAT
>WJKD01000116.1 GCA_014729315.1 Promethearchaeota archaeon
CTACAATGTTGTTTAAAGAAAACTTTTTAATTTCAAGTTTCATCTGACCCGATTCGATTTTAGAGATATCCAAGATACGAGCGACCATTTCATGTTGGTGTTGAGCAGATGTTTTTATATCCTGAACAAATTCCAATTGATCATCGTTTAATGGTCCATACACCTTTTCCAATAAAAGATCGGTAAATCCGATAATTGCGTTTAAGGGGGTTCTTAATTCGTGCGACATCGTAGCTAAGAATTCTGTTTTAAATCTAGAGGCTTTAACTATTTGATTGAGGTATAATTTCTGTTGTTCCAGAGCTTTATTCAACTTTTTCGTTCTCTCCTCCACTTTTCTTTCTAATTCAATCTTAAATTTCCTCTGCAATGATTTTTCGTATTCTAACCTTTCTTTATACTCCAATTCAGCTCTTTTTATTTTTGTAATATCGAAAGAAAATCCTAATACTCCTTCAATTTTGTTCTCATTGTTAATAATTGGGATTTTTGAGGTACTAATCCATTCTGTTTTTCCATTATGTTCCCACGGTTCTTCAATAAAGAGTTTTGGCCTTCCAGATTTGATAATTTCGAGATCATCGTCCCAATATGCTTGAGCTTGGTCTTTAGGATATATTTCAAAACAATTCAAACCAATCATCTCTTCCTTTTTGAGATTGTGCGCTTCAGCCATAAATTTATTAACCATGAGTAAGTTATTTTTTTTATCTTTAAGAAAAATCAATCCAGGAAAATGATCCAAAACGGATTCCATTTTCTTATACAGCTTTTTATAATCTATTGATTTAAGCGTATTGTTCTCTTCACGAGCTATGCATACAATAATCTGCCCTGTATAATCACTACTCTTCCATAAAATTACTTCCACAGGTAATAAAGACTTATCTTTAGTGATATAGACTAATTTAATGGTCATAGATTTCAAAAGATCAAGTTTTTTCACACATTTTTGTAGTGATGCCCAATAATCTTTATCCACAATGTCTTGAATCGAAAGAAATTCAATTTCATTAGGATTATATCTTAATTTATTAAACGCAAATGTGTTCAAATCCAAAATCTTCCCTTTTTTATCAAAAATAATTACCATTTCGCTGAGATTTTTAAATATTTTACAGTAACTTATTTCGGTTAAACCCTTTCTTTCCTCTGTGGGTTTGATATTTCTCATCATTAATACTCTCTAATTTATAGAAAACTTCTATTATTCAATTCAAATCTTACAGTTTTTGATTCTTACGGGCAATTTAAAGCCAATTGCAAAAATGGATAAAAATTGGAGAAATTTACGATTTATTGTCTAGAGATAATTTTGGGATTTTAAAGTAGAATTTACTTCCTTTTCCAAACTCACTCTCAAACCATATTTTTCCCCCATGCAGATTTATTAATCTTCTTGCAAGCGCCAAACCTAATCCCGCTCCTTGTATTTCCTTGGTTTTGTCGTTTTCAATTCGTCCAAATTCTCGGAAAATTACATCATAATCTTCTTTAGCAATTCCTATCCCTGTGTCAATAATTTGAAATTCCCAAAATCTATCATCTTCAAATAATAACAAATCAATATTACCCTTTTCGGTAAATTTTATGGCATTACTAAGCAAATTAAATAGAATTTGTTTGAGACGCAAAGGATCTGCGATAATTTCGTGACTTTTAAAAGACTTTTTTATATGGAACTGCAATTTTTTTTTGGAATAGAGCGGTTTTATGATCATATGTATTTCTTCAAGAAATTCACCAAGATTAAATTTTTCGAGATTTAATTTAAACTTCCCCGCCTCAATTTTAGATAAATCTAAGATAGAATTAATTAAAGTCAACAGATGAGTCCCCGCCGAATAAATATCTTTTAAATAGTCAATTTGCTGGTCATTTAATTTGCCCCATGATTCTTCCAGTAGAATTTGTGAGAAACCCAAAATAGCGTTTAAAGGGGTTCTTAGCTCGTGAGACATAGTCGCTAAAAACTTAGATTTGAATTCGATTGAGCTTATTAATTGATCCAACAACAATTGTCTTTTATATTCGTAGCTTTTCCGTTCAGTTATATCCGAAAAAAACGATTGTATAATTACATTATCAGCTATCCGTAATATCGTGGAAATAATTTCAACATTAATCAATCTTCCATCTTTGGTCTTTACAGTCGATTCAATCTTGTTCGGAATTGAGGATTTATATATGTCTTTACAAAAATGATTTATTACCCGGTCCTTATATTGATACGGAAAGAGATTACATATATTTGTACTTAGAATTTCTTTATCGATGTATCCTAGCAAGTCCTTAGCCTCTTTATTGACTCTCAGAATTTTGCCAGAAATATGCATCAAAAAAATAGGTTGGGGAGCGTGTTCGATTAAAGCGTTCATTTCGTGTAAAGTTTGCTCTAACTTCTTCACGACCTTTTTAGATTGCTTTAAATCAGTTATATCTTCGATGAGTATATAGTTAAACTTTTCATTCTTTAAATTAATTGACGAAAAATTCAATTTAATGCACATTTGCTTACCATGCTTTTTCCTAATATCTAATTCGACTGGTTGGGAATTTATTGAATTTTTTTCATTTTCTAAATAGTCCAGGATTCTAAACTTGTCTTCCTTTGAAAAGATTTGATAATCTCTGTATTTGAGTCCTAATAATTCACTTTTTTTATAGCCTAAAAGTTCCTCTAATCCAGAATTACAGTCTACTAATTCAAACTTTCCGCTTAAAAGTGCTATTGGATACGGAGAATTTTCAAAAAGTTCTCTGTATTTTCTCTCAGATTCTCTTATTTTTTTTTCATACTTTATTCGATCAGATATATCCCTCAATGATAGAAGATATGCCTCTTCACCTTCCCAGTTAATATCAACTGCGTTCATTTCAGCAACATTAATCTTACCTTTTCCATTTACGATATTAATATTCGTTGTATCACCGTTAATCGAGGGAATTCCAAAATCTCGCCCAATTAGATTTTTCTCCTCGATTCCAAACAATTTAACAGCTCCAGGATTGGCAAACCTTACTTTTCCTTCTTTACTTACAATAAGAATGCTATCTGCATTAAAGTCAATAATTTTTTTAAGATTCTTCCTGTCTTTTTGTAATGTGTTGACAAGAGACTCAATAGTTTTTAGCATTCCATGTCTATCTATCGCATGATAAATGGATCTAACTAATGGGTTGCTTTCAATCTGTCCTTTAATGAGATAATCTTGGGCACCCGCTTGAACTGCCTTTCTCGCGATTAACTCGTCATTTAGACCAGTAAGTACGATTATGGGGATGTCTTCTACTCGTTCTCGGGTGTTTATTATAGTCTCAAATCCATGGCTGTCGGGAAGAGACAAGTCCAAGAGAATGATGTCAAAATGTTCTTCCTCTAAAATTTCCAATCCGTCTGTTAGGTTTTCGGTATTTTTTAAATTAAAATCAAAATATATAGCCTCGTTAAGTAATTCTATGATTAAATCGATATCTGCGGGGTTATCTTCTACCAGTAATATCTTTACCAAACTATTCTTTGCGATGTTGCTCAAAGATTAATACCTAACCTAAATTCTTCCTTAAATTTTTAATAAACTTTTAACTTTTCTATAATTCGAGAGATCCCCAATTATTTTTTTTGTTGGGAGGGGCAACTTCTTTAATAATATCGGAGTTGCTAATATAGTAATTCTTCCAGAACTTTGATGGGTTTTAAGAACATCTACTATTTCAATTTTATAATCCTCATTAGGAATATCTGCACAAATCTTCCGTAAATTTTTAATTGCATTTTCTGAACTTCCTGTTTGTCCTGTTATATACAAAATAAAATCATATTTCGTCATTTTTATTCAAATATATCAAAATTCTTCGAATTTTATAATTTTAATATTATACTCTTCAAAATTTGGATAAATGCTAGTTTTAACACACATTTTTCAAACCATTAAAAATATTGCCTATTTTCTTAATAATAAATTCTTACTTATTCTTTATTGAGTTTAGGTAATTTGACAATGCTAAACCAGAAATCCCCGAATGTCTTAACAACTTTTATGAACTGATGCATGTCTATCGGTTTTGTAATATAACAGTTAGCGTGTAATTGATAAGTTTTTAAAATATCTTCCTCTGCTTCGGAAGTTGTTAAAATTACCACGGGTATTTTTTTTAGGCATTCATCGTTTTTGATTTCCTCCAATACTTCTAAACCATGTTTTTTAGGCAAGTTCAAATCCAATAAGATCAAATCTGGACAAGGAACATCTTTAAAGTCTCCCCTTTTTCCCAAGAAGTTCATTGCTTCCTCCCCATCTTCAGCGACGTACAAGTTGTTTAACATTTTAAATTCTTTTAAAGCTTCTCGAGTAAGATCTATGTCGGGGGGATTATCTTCCACTAAGAGTATTTCTATTCTTCTAACATCTCCTTTATATACATTCATTTGTGTTAACCTTTTTTCATACTGTATTAAATTTTACTATTTTTTTTGGAATAGAAAAAAAGAATGTTGAGCCTTTACCTTCCTCAGATTCTATCCAAATCTTTCCTCCATGTCGTTTAATTATTTTTTTACATATAGCAAGACCAATACCTGTTCCAGAATATTTTGTTTTACTATGGAGTCTCTGAAACGCAATAAAAATTCGATCGAAATATTTTGAATCAATACCAATTCCATTGTCTTTAATTGAAAAAATCCACTCGTTATGAGTGGTTTCTGCGGATATGTGTATTTTTGGCGGCTTTTCGCTTCGAAATTTTATTGAATTAGAAATTAAGTTTTGTAAAACTTGGTATATTTGAGAAGAATCTGCTAAAATAGTAGGAAGTGGATCGTGAGTGATTTCTGCATTATTTTCGTAAATTGAACTTTTTAGACCTTTTAAAACTTCATTTAATATTCTTTCCACATCAGAAGATTTAAATTCATTACCTTTTCGTTTGATTCGAGAAAAGACAAGTAAATCATTTATTAATGACTTCATTCTTTTAGTTCCATCAATTATATAACCGAGATATTTATCCTCAGTTTCGTCTAATCTACCATTTAATCTCTTTCCAATTATTTGAGAGAAACTACTTATTGTTCGGAGGGGTTCTTGAAGATCATGGGAGGCAATATATGCAAAATGTTCCAATTCTGCGTTCGAGCTTTTTAAATCTTGAAGTGCTTTTTCCAATTGTAATTCTGATTCTTTTTGTTTAGATATATCTCTTACCCAACCGTTCCAAATAATATCACCATTTTCTTTTTTTCTTGGAATACCCAGTCCTTCAACCCACTTTAATTTACCCCTTTTTGCTGTTCTTAATTGATATTCTGCGTGCCAAGGAGTCATATTCTCAGCTGAATCTTTAATTTTTTCTTTTAACAAAGGTATAGCTTCCTTTTCATATATTGCCCATAATTTTTTTGGATCTTTCATTACCGACTCGGGTTTTAGCTCCATTAAGTCTCGAATTCCCTCACTAATAAAAGTGAACCTCTCTTTTTTATCATGCGAAAGTTTGTATTGAAATATAAGTCCTGAAACATTGGCTGTTATTTGGTATAAAAATTCTTTGCTGTCCTTTAATAATTGTTCTGCTTTCAATCTTTGATTTAAATTGCTTAAAATGATCACAATACTATTTATTAAATCTAGCTCCTCCTCAAGGAAAGGCCCTATGTCTTTTTGCGGTCTTTCTTTAGAGTAATAAACTTCTAACTGTCCAAATGGTTTAACTGTTAAAGGCACATCAGAAACCAATTTCCATTCCGTTTCATTAAAGTTCTCTGTTTGATAAATTTTTTTCTGTGAGATAAATCTAACACATGTAATTTCGGGATATTGAAAAGCGGGAACAATTCTTTCAATAGTTTTTTTAATTATGTCTTCAATACTATATTCTCGCTCCTGAGATAAATTTTGAATATCGTTTAAACACCTTAACTCTTTAACCCTCTCGTTTAACTTATGAGTTCTTTGTTTGACCTTGTTTTCTAATTCTCTATTAAGAATTTTTAACTCGTTTTCCAGATTTAATTTGGCGATAACCGTTCCCGCTTCTTTTCCTATGGCTTCTAAGAG
>WJKD01000117.1 GCA_014729315.1 Promethearchaeota archaeon
ATTTAAAAATGTTAAAGAGAGTTTTTATCCATCATTCTGCAAAATATATAGGTCTTGGAAAAGAATCGAAGTAAGAAATTTGTATAAAAAATCATCATTATTGCATTACCAGACATAGTTGATGCAGGACCAAAAGCAGTGTTAGGGGCTATATAGTGATCGCAATTTAATGAAAAATATGAGATTGGAAGCTGAAAAACTGTTATGAATTATAATGGTGATTATCACTGTTACAAAGTGATGGAGCATATTAAGTATTTTTTATTCATTAAAATCTCAATCCTTATGAATTATAAAATTTGTATCATCAATCAAGGATTCTATAAATATTCAATTGGCGGAGCTGAAGTTCAATTATATTTGTTAGCTAAAGAGTTACTTAGAAATAATTATGAAGTGTTTTATGTTACAAATGACGTAAATAGCTATCAAGAAGTGGAAGGCATTAAGTTATATCCATATATTCATAATTCTAATTTTACAAAGAAATCATGTGCTTATTTTAATGAAGTGATTGATAGGCTGCACCCGGATCTGATTTTTCAAAGAGGCAGAAAAGCCGTTACTTTTTATGCTGGAAATTATTCTCAAAAATATAGGGTGCCTTTCATTTTTGCAGCCTCAATGGATATCGACTGTAAAAAACTTAAAAGCACGCCACGATTATTTAAAAACAGAAATAAATTCAAACAGGTGCTCTCTCTTCCATTCGCCATTTACGAAGATTATAAAACTTTGCATGGAATGAAAAATGCGAATATTGTTTTAGCTCAATCAGCAAAACAAAAGGATTTGCTTTTTGATAATCTTGGCATAAAATCTGAAATAATTAGAAATTATCATCCGATTGTTAAAGAAGTATATTCAAAAGAAGAACGTCCTGTTGTTCTGTGGTTGGCTAGCATAAAGACATGGAAGCAACCTGAATTATTTATGAAACTTTCGAACACTCTTAAAGATGTGAATTGTCAGTTTATCCTTGCAGGGAGAATGGCTGAGGAAAGATATCGAGATAAAATTGAAGCCTGGTCAAAAAGCAGCAATAATTTTAAATATTTAGAAAATGTGGATTTCGAGAAAAGCAATGAGTTAATAGGGAAGGCGTCAATTTTTGTAAATACCAGCTTAAAAAACGAGGGTTTTCCTAATACTTTTATCCAAGCCTGGCATAGAAAAACACCAACTGTCACGTTAAATTTTGATCCAGACGGCGTTATAAAAAGAGAAAAATTGGGTTTTCACTCAGGTTCATTCGAGCAGCTCCTGAAAGATGTCAATACGCTAATTGAAGATAGAGCTAAAAGAAATGAAATAGGAGAAAATGCTTTTAACTATGCAAAGCTTCATTTTTCAAGAGGAGAGAGCATTGACAAATTGTTGTGCTTAATTAAAAATGTTGTTAACAATGGAAATTGATATACCCAAAATAGATTTACGAAATGAAGTTTTAGAATATACAAAATCCCTAAAAGTGCCGGGAACTGAATGTGAATTTAAATTATCAGCATCAAGCAACGCGACGATATACGGTTCTTTGTTCGCCCTGTTTATTAAAGATCTTTTTAAAGATACTGAAAATTTCTCTGAAGCTGTGAGAAATAGCTGGATTCAATATATACAAAGCTTTCAAGATCCAGAAACTGGCTACTTCTTTGCAAGGGATGTAGATAAACCCAAGTCGTTGAGAAACAAATATCAGCTAACTGCATTTTGTCTAAGTGCACTTAGAATTTTGAAATCCAATCCAGAATATAATTTGAACTTTGTTTACAAAGAGTTTCCAACAAATAATTCAATTCGTAACTATCTTTTTCGAAATGGTTGCCATGAGGGAAGACCTGGTTCCGGAAATTTTGCTATGTTTTTAGGGATATTCTTAACTTATGAATACGAGAAAACGGGAAACAAGGATTTGCTTGATAAGATCAACACGTGGTTTGAATTTCATAATGAAACTCAAAACCCAAAAACCGGCTTTTGGGGTATAGGGATTGATCATGATTATTATGAAGGATTTCAAAATGCACTCCATCAATTCATCATATATAAATATCATAATAGACCTTATCCAAATATTCAAAAAGCTATTAAACGGATTAAAATCTTACGGGATAATGAGGGTTTATTTAACAAGACGCCCGGAGGCTTCGGATGCTATGAATATGATGCTTTGGAATACATAGTTCACTATTTTTCGAAGAATAAAGCGGACGAGCAATTGAAAAAAATTCTATTAAAGAGCATGAATGGAATTTTATCGCTCCAAAAGGCAGATGGCGGCTTTCCTTTAATGGATGATATAAAATATGATTTATGGGGCTTCTTAAGATATTCTCGGTTCTTTTTATCTTGCAATAATCCCCAAATTTTATTGTACAGATTGAAAATTTATTTGAAAAGTACTATACGAAAATTTCATAAACAAAGAACATATTATAATTGGTCAAATGAAGGAACTCGAACCACCGAAAGCAATTTGTGGGATACATGGTTAAGATGCTTATCCATTGCACTTATAAGCAATATACTGAAATTAGATACAGCCAATTTGTTTAGATTTCATAAATTTATCGGGATAGGCTACAACTAGTTTTGATCAAGCTATATTTTAAAATAAAAAATATCGAGGAGTGCTTGTGAATTTTTTTTACCAGGCATCTAAAAAGCCTAATAATGATTACTTAAAAATAAAAATAAATGAAGCAGCAAATAGACTCTATAGTAAATTAGTCAATTATGACATAAAGGGAGTAGAGATTTCGGAATATAATCGAAGATATTTTGGGAACAAGATAAAGAATCCTGTAAGTATTTATAAATGTTTACAAAAATATTCTTTTTTATTGCTATGGTCACTATCAAGCAACCAAAAGCCCTTAGAGAATGTAGTTTTTATGGACTATGGCGGAGGGCACGGTATGCTATCATTATTGGCAAAAGAGTTGAAAATTGGGACTGTAATTCATACTGACATTTTTGAGATTTCCTGTTATGACGCGAAAACAATAGGAGAATCTTTAAATATTCCTGCTGATTATTATATTCCGGGAGACATTGATGAAGTAATTGAGTTCCTCCGTGCAGAGTCGATAAGTTGCGATGCTATCTCTAATTTTGATGTGATTGAACACATTTATGATATTTCAAAATTTTTCGATAAAATCAAGTTATTGACCGATGATAAAATCGAAATTTTTTTCGCATCTGGTGCAAATAGCTTAAATTCGAGAATCAATAAAAGACTTATGAAGCAGCATTTAGAGTTTGAATACAAAGACAGAGGTTATAAATTTGGGAGAAAACCTACAGATACGACAAAAGCGTTATTTGAACTCAGAAAAGATTTAATTCGATCTGCGGCTAATAGTAAACTAAAAGAAGATGAAATAGAATTACTTTCGAGGTTAACAAGAGGATTTTTGGTTGATCATATTAAAGCAATTACTGCAAGCTATGTTGAAAACAAAAAATTACCCAAGCCTATAAAGCACCCAACAAATACATGTGATCCCTTTACCGGAAATTGGTTTGAACATTTAATGGACCCTTTTGAATTAAAGAAAATTTTAGATCTTAATGGATTCGAAACATCTATTTATTCAGGGTATTATAGTACTGGAAAAACCCTGGTTAGAAGTGTTACAACATTTTTATTAAACTTATTGATTACTTTTAGTAGCAATAAAGGATTAAGAATTGCACCATTTTACGCTATACATGCGATTAAAAAATAAAGTATATAGCATTAATTTTGGAAAATTTTATACGAGTGCATAATGAAAAGACTAGTAATACCTGCAAGATTACATTTACAAAATCAACAGGCAAATTTAATACAAACCTTGCAAATGGCTGAAGCTTTTCAGAAAAATATTGAAACTTTGTTAGTATCAGATAAAGCTAGGGAAGACTATTATCCAGGAAGCAAGAAATTCAAAGATATAGTGTCTGAATATAATATTGATAGAAACTTGGAGTATTGTCAATTTAATAATTTTCTTAATTTTATTCCGGGAACTTATAGGCTTAGAAAAAAAATTGCCGCGAAAAAAATTGTCAAGCTAAATCAAAAATTAAATATAGATTTTTGCTTCACAAGGGTAGAAGAAATAGCTTATCATACTTGCATTTACTTACCCACCGTTTTAGAA
>WJKD01000118.1 GCA_014729315.1 Promethearchaeota archaeon
ATACTACAAGAAACGCTACGCATATTGTCGCTTCTGCGAAAGGATCCTGTATCGGACGCCTCAGAATCCGAGACAAAAACGACATCATTAATCTAGAAGGATTAGGAAGTGGAGGGTGGACAATTAGTCCTATGTTAGATAATATTGAAATCCTTGAATCCGACGCCGAATTTATTTTGGTTGTTGAAAAGGATGCAGCAATGATTAGATTATCTGAAGCAAGATTCTGGCGGGATTATCCTTGTATTATTCTAACAGCTAAGGGAGCGGCTGATATTGCTACGCGTATGTTTTTAAAGCGGCTGAGTAAAGAATTAAATCTACCCGTATTTAGTCTCGTTGACAGCGACCCCTACGGGCATTATATTCATTCCGTCTATTTACGTGGATCCAAGAGATTAAGTTACGAATCTCCCTTTCTCGCTACTCCTGACATAAAACTTTTGGGGGTTTTAACAAGAGATCTTGACAAATATAACATTCCTAAAGAAGGTCGTCTTCCTATGACAAAAATGGATATAAAAAGAACTAAAGAAATGCTAAAAGAAGATTTCGTTAAAAAGAATAAAGCTTGGGAAGCAGATCTTAAATTAGCGCTAAAACTTAAAGTAAAGGCGGAAATTCAGGTTCTTTCATCTCACGGTTTTGAATTTTTAACGGAAACTTATCTACCAGAAAAGCTAACTACGGGAGATTGGCTTTAATGTTTTCCAAACTAAAAATCTTAGGTGATAAACACGAGAGTTTTTCATAAAAAAGATGGTGGAATAGTTCAGCTAATCGATAAAAAAAAAATGGAAGATTGGCCTGTTGAATTACCCCTCATTTTTATTGAATACGTACGAAATGATTTGATCCCTACATATGAGGACTCTTCTGTAAGGAGTGAAGTAAGCGATTTTCTTGACGAGATTTTAGAAGATGTTGCGGTTCCAAGGTTGATAAATGTTTTAGACGGTGATAATGAAGAAGAAATCTTAATGGCTTTGACGCGAATAGAAGAATTATCTAAAAAAGACGCTGAGTTAACAAAACCGATAAAACCTTATTTGAGTAATTTACTTAAAAGTAAAAACAGGCAAATAACTAATATAGCACAAAAGATATCCGATAATTTTGCAAAGGCAGAAAGAAAAAAAGAATTAGCAAAGAAAAGAAAAATTATGAGAGAAAAGGAGCAAATGTTCTTGGAAGGAAAATTAGATCCTGAGGATTACGCTCAAGCAAGAAAGGATTATCTGACTTTAAGGGGCTAAATCCTTATGGTGTGGAAACAAGAAGAGTTTAACGATTTTATTCTCAAGAACGGCGTAATAGGTTTTTTTAAAAAGCCATTGAGGTTAAAATCTGGAAGATTATCCAATTGGTATGTAAACTGGAGAAATATCGCTGAAGATGTATACCTTATTGATGAACTTGTGGACTTTATCCTAAAATTTGTAGAAAAGAAAAAATTAAAACCTGATTGTTTCTATGGCGTCCCTGAGGGTGCGACCAAAATGGGTATTTTAACCCAATATAAGTGGGCAAAAAATCAAAAAATAAGAAAGGGAAAATATATCCTCTCAATGGGAAGGGCTAAACCGAAAGATCACGGAGATCCAAAAGACAAATATTTTTTAGGCGTTCCAGAAGGAAGAATTATCATTCTAGAAGATGTGACTACTACGGGAGGATCGATACTATCCTCAATCGATAAAATATTAGAAATTAATGCAGAGATTGTCGCTGCTATTGGATTAACTAACAGAAATGAACTTAGGAGCGACCAAAAAAGTGTAAAAGACGCAATTGCAGAAAAAGGTGTCAAATATTACGCTATGAGTAATGCTCTGGAGTTATTACCCAAGCTAAATCCTCCAGAAGATATAGCGGTTGAAATTAGAGAATACTTCACTAAATACGGAATAAAACGAATTAATTTATAGATTGATTCGACTTTATTTGCTCTTTCTAATTTCAACTCTAAGTTAAGACGAAAATTAGGCTCTCTATTTGTTGTTCAGATAAAATTTCCGCCACGAATTTAATATTTTAAATAATTTGGAATGAAGTATTTTTTCAGATTTTGATAATCTTCGCTCGTCGTCTGG
>WJKD01000119.1 GCA_014729315.1 Promethearchaeota archaeon
ATGCATTAAGCATGAGATTATCTGATGAATTGCTAAACGCAATAGAAAAGGTTCGAGATTCGGAAAAATTAAAATTTTTGGTCATTAGAGGTGCGGGCGAGAATTTCTGCGTGGGTGACGATATTACGGAGATGCCGAGATGGGGTGACGCTCATCTTATAATGAAACGAGCCAGATATTACCAAAATATGGCGAACCAGTTGGAGGAACTGGATAAGATTACCATCGCCGCGGTGGACGGTTACGCCGTCGGTGGAGGTTTAGAAATAACCATGGCTTGCGATTTCGTTATTGCTACGGAGCGGGCAAAATGGGGGATGCCAGAAGTGGATGTTGGAATTACTCCTGGATGGGGTGGAACGACAAGACTGGCTAGATTAATAGGGAGAAGAAGGGCGAAAGAAATTAATCTCATAGGTGCTCTCCATCCTGCAAAAAAAGCAGAAGAATGGAATCTTTGGAATCGGGTTGTAGCTAACGACGAATTAGAGAAAGAGGTAAATAACCTATTAAAAGTATTGAAGGTAAAAAACCAACAAGCTATGCGGCAACTAAAATTTATAATTAATCGAGGAGTCGAATGTGATTTATATACAGCTCAAGGATTTGAAGCTCTATGTGCTGGTATGACGGGAGCGGTTAACGGAATGTGGAAGATTAAAGACGCAGATCAAGGTAAAGGAGTGCTTGGATTTGGAAGAAAAGACAGTCTATGGAATACTCGAAGAGACCTTTCCAAAAATTTCTGGGTTGATTAAATGTTTTTATATTGGGCAATTCAAATATTTTGGGTCCTTAAAAACTAAATAATATTGTTTTTTCCTTCATAATCTCCTAAAATTTCTTTAAAATAATAGCTCTTTTTTTTCTTTATTGGAAAATCTTATAAAGAAAACTTAAAACAAATTAACTTATTTCTAAAATTATGAGCAAAAAGATTGATAATTACATAGAAAAACAAATATCGCCTCAAAAAGAAATTTGTCAGAGTTTAAGAACTATTATATTAAATACCTTTCCAGACATTAAAGAAGAAATGAAATATGGAGTACCATATTATGGGAACAAATTTTATATCGTAGCATTGAAGAATCATGTAAATTTGGGATTCTCAATCAAAAGTTTAACAAAAGATGAAATTAACCTATTTGAAGGGACTGGAAAAACAACCAGGCATTTAAAAATTAAGTCTAAAGAAAGTATTGACAAGGAAAATATCAAAGAACTATTAAAATTGGTAAAAAATAAATAAGAATATCACTACCTTCAATAAATAATGAGAAAAAAGTTGCTCATTATAAAAATGACGAAATAATAAAGAAGATAGGATTTAAAAAAAATAAAAGTTAAATTAAATTCAATAAAAATTAAAAAATGTGATCTAATTATGCCAAGATTGGACAAAACTATTTTGATTAATGCTCCCGTGAAAAAAGTCTATGAAATTTTAGACGATTTCATGATTATGCCCCGATGGAATATAGTAGTTCAAGAAATTTCTGAGCTTGAAAAAGATAAATACTTTTTAAAAACGAATGTAGGAGATGTAACAAATATCGTTGTCGAAAATGTACCAAACGAGAAGATGACATCTGTGCAAGAGGGGAGCCCGATGGATGAAATCGGATACATCTTTAATCCACAAGGAGACGATGTAGAGGTTACTTTATGGGCAACCTTTGAATTGGAAGATCAAAGATCGGTATTAGATATAGCAGCAGACTTGTTTCTAAAAAGCTTGAAAGTATACGTCGATTATATAAGCGCTGGAGGAGACCCAGAATCCTATGTGAAAAAATTTTCAAAAATAAAAAAAGCCTAAAAAAGAAAAATTAAAAGTAGTAATGTAATCAATAATTCTATACTTCTACTTTATTTTTCCTGTTTTTATAGAAATTCTATGTTGAATATCAAACTCCAGAGCCCGCTAATATTGCATCTGGCTGGAATGCAAATAGCTCCGAAGGTTTAGTTTTGTAGTTATAATAATTTAACATCGTGTCCTTCTAACTAAATCTGTTCAGCTAAGAATTCTACTACTGTTTGAGTGTTTACATATTAACTAAAAAGCAAATTTGCAATTTTCATGTTTCTTCCCCATCTATTTGGTTTAATTTTGTAGAAATTATTATTACAATTATCCATAATACTAATCCCCAGCTAAGAATATAGATTATGGTTCTTACATCTGTAATTGGAAAGGGAGCTAGAATACTTGTTGTCCAGGCAACAAGAGAGGCATGCATGAGAATTACTAATAGTAGGCTTTCTGTTCGGTCAAATACCCAAACTAAAAGCACTCTGAAAGCGGGTAACCAAGAAAAGAGACGTGCAAGTAAAACGGCTATTGCAAATGGTTGTAGAGAACTAGCATACATTGAAAAAAGAGGAAAATGCCATAGACCCCATAAAAAACCCACTATGATCCCAGTTTTGAGCTTACTGTAATGTTGTCTCATCTGGGGAATAAGGAATCCTGTCCAGCCGAGCTCTTCGAAAAATCCCACCATCAAGCCGACAAGTATACCAGAAAGTATAAGTGATATTTTTTCATGGGATAAGAATAGAGCTGGATAGTATTCTGAGGATATCATCGAAAGTATAAGAATAAGACCCCCAAAAAGGATTGGAGTCATAATAAGTGCCACTCCATACCATTTGATATTTACCCGCCATTTAGACAAGCGGGAGCGCAAATCACTAAACCCATCTCTACCATATACAAGAGCAGTCATTAATAGACCTGCAGTACTGGGACCTGTAAGCGTTGCTATGTACACTAAAGGTAAGAGTTCTTCGGATATAGGTTTCAATCCCAAAACTCCATCAATGCCAATAATTAAGATAATACAACCCCATGAAATTGCAAATGTCAAAATAAAATATATTATCACTTGATATTGTTTAACAAAATTTTTAATAGTCAAAACGAAAGACCATCTCCTTTATTAATTATTTCAATAATAATTTGAGAAATAAAAAGCTAATGATGCTTTAAGTTTGTCTTGAATATAAAATATAGGCATTAGAGAGTTTCTTATTTTGATTTGAGGTTGCTAAATTTTTAAGGAAAAAATTGATATCATCATCATTACAATCAAAATCGTCGATATTGTCGAATTCGTCGATAATTTTCAGCGATAAATCCGTCATAACCTATGATCTCTAGCAATTTCTTCTAAGGAAGGTGTAAAATTATTTTTTTAAATTTTTCGTAAAAAATATCAGCTTTTCTAATATTATCTATTAGTATTATAATCATAATCCTCGTTCTCCAAGATTTCCTTTAATCTTTATATTTCTTCCTCAGATTCAATTAGCTCTTGCTCAAAATGAAAATACAAATTTCTGAAATCTCCTCATGTTCCTTCCCTAAATTCTTTTTCCGTTTATCGTTGTCATCGCAATTAATATACCATTTCTTACTTAAAAATATAAAGATCTTTTAAAAAGTATAATATTGATAATTTCTCGACGAGGAAATTCAAAAACTTCAATAGGTGTTATAAACAATAAAAACCTGATAACTATGGATTTTTGGAAATATTATGATGTGACACACAAGGAGCACCTCGTGTGTAATCCTATGAGCGTCGAAAAATTAAACGAACTTATTACGCTCTTGGGATTAAAACCAGGTTCAAAAGTGTTAGAAATCGCCACTGGTAAGGCAGAGTTTCTGATTCGGCTCGTCGAAAAATACAATGTGTCCGCAGTAGGCGTTGATCTCTCACCGTACTACATTATGGATGCTAAAAGAAAAGCGAAAGAACGTGTCCCAAATGCCGATTTAAAATTAATTGAAATGGACGGTGCCAATTATAAGCCAAATACACCAGAGAGCTTTAACCTTACATGTTGTTTAGGCGCCAGTTGGATTTATAACGGACATGAGGGCACGCTTAAATATTTGATAAGTCAAACAAAGCCCAACGGATACGTCATTGCGGGAGAACCATTTTGGATTACTAAACCTCCAAAAGAGTATTTCGATCTTTCGGAAATAAAATATGAGATGTTCAGTACGCATGCTGGGAATGTCGAAATTGGAGAGAATCTCGGACTAAAACTGCTTTACACTTTTGTAAGCACCCCTGATGACTGGGATAGATATCTCGGGCTCCAATGGTATGCGATGGATAAATACACTCAAACATCTCCGGAAGATCCCGACATACCCGAGCTATTAGATAAATTAAATAAAGAAAAAGATCTATATCTGAATTGGGAGCGGAAGGCACTTGGGTGGGCTATTTATGTTTTTAGAAAGGCTAAATCAAAAAAGAAAAAATAATGTTAATTTAAAATTAAAGCTTATCTTTCATTTCCATATAGAAATCTAGCGAATCGGGATTTCTAAGGGCACCTCGGTTGCTTGCGCTCATTCCACGTAAGATTTTCGTAACCGCAATTTCAACTTTTTTCCCTGAGAATGTGTAAGGAATACCCTCGGGAGGTACTTCGAATATTTTCGAAGGTACGTGTCGAGGAGAGGTTTTCTCTCGTAAAAGCTTTCGAATTTTATTTTTTAAATCTTCGGTTAGAGTATTACTTTCGGTGAGCTCAACGAACAGAACCACTTCTACATTTCCTTTGTCGTCTGCGTTTCCTATCGCTAAACTATCTGCAATTTCGGGTAGTTGTTCTACCACATTATAAATTTCTGAGGTTCCAATTCTTACACCAGATGGTTTAAGTGTGGCGTCAGATCGTCCCCAGAAGGTAATACCTCCAGTATCGCTATGTTCTACGATCCAATCACCGTGTCGCCAGACATTTATTCCTTGTGGCTCATAGAATTCAAAATATGCTGCCTTGTACTTGCTCATATTCTCGTCATCCCCCCAGAAATAGATTGGCATAGAAGGAGCGGGAGCCTCGCATACAAGTTCTGCTTGTTGATCTTTTACAGGATTGCCGTTAGGATCATACGCTTGGACCTTCATAGCCAAGGCTTTACCCTGTAGTTCTCCCGAATATACGGGTTTAATTGGAATAGCTCCAGCAAAACAACCGTTTATATCGGTTCCACCTGAAATCGAATTAAAGAATAAATCCTCCTTGATTTGACCATAACACCATTCAAATCCTTCTGGACTAAGAGTGCTTGCTGTTTGTGAAATTTCTCTCAAAGTTGATAAGTCATATTTTTCTTTTGGCTTTAATCCTTGTCCCATTAAATAGTGTATATATGTGGCAGAGCACCCAAAAATCGAAATCTTGTATTTTTCGATTAACTCGAACATTCTTAGAGGATCTGGGTATAAAGGATTTCCGTCATACAGAAATATCGTTGCGCCCACTGCTAAGGAACTGATAAGCCAGTTCCACATTTTGGCTAGCTTAAGAATTACTTAAGCTATCATCCATGAGGGTGCAGTGATGTAGGTTATTACATCGTCTCTACTTAGGTCTGTAGACAGAATTAATTCTTTAAGGTGATTTAAAAGTACGCCTCCACCACTTTGTACCATACATTTCGGCTTTCCTGTTGTTCCACTGGAAAACATTACATATATTGGATGGTCAAAAGGTAATTGTTCAAATGCAAGCTCCGGGTTTTCCTCTTTAGATATAAAATCGTCCCAATGGACTGCGTTTGGAATACTACTTATGTCAGGTTTATCTTCTGAGATGTAAGACACCACTACAACCTTTTCTAAGGAAGGAATCGCTTCTACAACTTCTTTTACGTTTGGAATGATGTTAAATGGTTTTCCTTTGTAAAAATAGCCGTCCACGGCAAAAAGCACTTTTGGTTCAATTTGACTAAACCGATCTATAACAGCACTGGATTGTAATTCAGCACCACAAGAAGCCCAGATTGCTCCAATTGCCGTTGTCGCCAGCATCGCCGTAGGCGTTTCAATAAGATTCGGAATATAAGACACGACACGATCTTTCACCTTTACGCCCATATTTTTTAAAGACTTCGCTAACCGTGCAACTTGTTTGTTTAGTTCTGCATACGTGATTTCTTTATGCTTCACTGTTTCACCCTGAAAAATAAAAGCTTTTTGATCGTCTTTAAATTTTAATAGATTCTCAGCGAAATTTAACCTTGCTCCCGGAAACCAATTAGTACCCGGAAACACACTTAAGTCCTCAACGACTTTATCGTATTCTTTAGACGCTTTTATATCCGCAAAATCCCACATCGCCGCCCAGAATTCTGGTATCTCTTCCACGGACCATTCGTATAATTCGTCTCCGTTCTGAATGTTCGCGTTGTATTCTTTATTTACAAAATCGATAAATTTTGTAATTTCAGCGTTTTTAATCCAGTCTTCCGATGGTTCCCACAATTTTTTTCTATCTTCGCTCATATTAAACACACTTTTGGTATTTATTTTGTAGTTCTATTATCTCAATAATGGATATTCTTATTTACATCTTTTTTTTTATTAAATTTTACTTATTTAAAAAAAAAGAGTCGAAATAGGAGTATTATCCTTTAAATCACGTGTTTCAAAAATCTAAAAGTCTTTTTTCCGATAAAGCAATCAATTATTAGTTATATACTGAGTAATTTTCAATTTTTTTAATAAAAAATGAGATAAAATGAAAAAAAAAGAATTTATTCTTTCGGGTAAATACAACGACGCCAATAGAGTTTAATTATCTCTTCGCTCAAGACAGTTAAAAATGCGAGAGGAATAATGATGAACCAATCGTACCACGGTAATGGAGCTAATTGAAAGATGCTTGATAACAATGGATTGTAAATTAGGACAAAATTCAGTATTAAACTAATGGAGACGGCGATAATAAGCCATTTATTGCTCCAAAAGCTAATAGAAAATATTGAATGTCGTTCCGACCTACAATTGTAAACATTCAATATTTCACAGATTAAGAGCGTTGAGAAAACAAAAGTTCTTGGTAAATATAAATCTTGGCTGTCCTTAGGTAGAGTTCTCCAATTTGGAGCATATAATTCAAGGGCGAAATAGTATAAACTTAAAGAGATAACGGTAATTATAAGACCCCGAATTACGATAGAGACAAATAGTCTCTTGTTTATTATGTTTTCTTGGGGATCTCTCGGTCCTCTTTCCATTAAATCGTCATCGTACGGATCAACAGAAAGAGCTAGCGCGGGAAGCCCGTCAGTCATCAAGTTAATCCAGAGAATTTGAATAGCTATTAATGGTAAGGGCAGTCCAAGCATAATTCCGATAAATATAAGCATTATTTCGGCGATATTACACGAGATTAAAAAGAGTATAAATTTTCGCATATTATCGTAAATACCTCGACCCTCTTCTATGGCATTGACTATAGTTGCGAAATTATCGTCCGCAAGAATCATATCAGACGCTTCTTTAGAAACATCAGTCCCAGTGATTCCCATAGCAATACCAGTATCTGCCTTCTTCAATGCTGGAGCGTCATTCACTCCGTCTCCAGTCATTGCAACGATTTCGCCACTGTTTTGAAGCGTGTTGACTATTCTTAATTTATGTTCGGGGGCGACTCTTGCGAATAGATGAGTTCCTAATAATTCCGAATCACTTAATTTATCAATTTCCTGGCCAGTAATTATTTTATCGTCTTTATGATCAATGATTTTAAGCTCTTCCCCGATTGCTTTTGCAGTTACTGCGTGATCTCCAGTTATCATAATCACATCAATATTTGCGGTCTTAGCTTTACTTATTGCTTGTTTTACTTCGGATCTCGGAGGATCTATCATACCGACTAATCCAACAAATATTAAATCTTCTTCCACTAACTCAGGGAGACATTCGTAATTTTCCCTCTCACAAAAATCGAAGGCTGTTGCCAAAACTCGCAGCGCCTTTTCTCCCATTTTTTGATTAGCATCTAGTATTTTTTCTCTATCTGCTTCGGTAATAGGCTGGATTTGACCATTTTTGTAGATTCGATTACACAGATTTAATACAATTTCAGGCGCTCCTTTCATATATAGCTTATCAGACGTATCTGAGTTATCTTCAACAACTACCGACATACGTTTCCTCGTCGAATCGAAAAAGAATTCTACTTTTCTATCATATCTTTTGTTAATCTCTTTTTTATTAAGTCCTAATTTTTCGCCTAAAACGATAAACGCTCCTTCAGTGGGATCACCTTGAATAACATATTGAGAATTATCGTCTATTACGAGCGAGGCGTTATTAGCCACATATCCCGTCAAAACGAGAGTTTTTAAGCTCTCGTCCGATTCAATATTTATTAGTTTACCTTCTTTAGTTAAATTCCCATCCGGGATATAACCCTCGCCCGATACATCTATGAATTCGTGATTGGCATAGATCTTTTTAATAGTCATCTGGTTCCGAGTCAAGGTTCCCGTTTTATCTGTACATATTGTAGTTGTTGATCCTAGAGTTTCAATCGCGGGTAATTTTCTAAGTATTGCGTTTCTTTTTGCCATTCTCACCACTCCAATGGCAAAAGTCGTAGTAACAACAACTGGCAAACCTTCAGGTATGGCCGCAACGGCTAAACTAATTGTCACTATAAACGCGGGTAAAAGTTCTTCTCCCCTAAAAATATATACGACAAAAATAATCAAACATATGATTAGGATTATAATTCCAAGTTGTTTACCGAATTTTTTTAACTTAATATTTAACGGAGTCTCGACTTCCTTTTGACCTTGAATCAGATTAGCTATTTTTCCGATTTCTGTTTTCATCCCTGTATCAGTTATGGCTACCTTTGCTCTCCCATTTGTTACTATCGTTGATGAGAAGACCATATTGCTCTGCTCGGCTAACGGGACATCCTTATCTACTTTTTGAATAACTTGAGATTTTTTAAGAACAGGCACGCTTTCACCAGTTAAAGCGGCTTCTTCTACATAAAAGTTAGTATCTTTAAGAACTCGTCCGTCAGCGGGTATTTTATCGCCAGTTTCGAGATATATTATATCTCCTGGCACGATCAGATAGGAGGGAATTTCAATTTTTTTCCTCGATCTTTTAGTTAAAGCTGTAAGTGCACCCATGTTTTTCAAGGCTTCAATCGCCTTTTCTGCTCTGCTTTCTTGAAAATATCCCAAAATAGCATTTGCGAATAATATCAACCAAATAACGATGGACTCGATCACTTCCCCGACTACTGCACTAATAATCGCTGCGGCGATTAATACAATTACTAAAAAATCCTTGAATTGGTTTAGAAAAAGAGCTAATTTTGATTTTTTCTTCTTAGCTTTTAATTCGTTTCGACCGTATTTTTCTAACCTTAATTCCGCTTCTTCTTGGGTCAATCCTTCTAAAGAACTGTCCAATGTGGAAAGAACTTCTTCTATTGGCTTACTGTAATAATGGTTTCCTATATTGTGTAATTCTTTGGACATTGGTTTTTAGGTTAA
>WJKD01000120.1 GCA_014729315.1 Promethearchaeota archaeon
AGCTCGATGCGGGATGATTTCGGATCGGTGCAGGAAATGAAATGAAAAATGACAACCAACGCCAGCGCACAACAAAATGCAAATGATCTCGTTTTTGACAGGCTCATAATTACACTTTGACTAAATGTAACCGTTTACATTTCAAAGGTAATCATAAAAAACGGATTTGTCAAGAGGAATTTTGGGTGGGGGTTGGCTCGGGACGATACGACAGTAAAGCAGGAAGTCGATCAATCTTTGGTTGCTACAAAGCCAAAATAAATAAATTATGAAAAAAAATTAACTATATTTCTCTTGACATGTTTCTTCTTTATAATTACATTTAGTTTACTATAAATATATATAGATTCTATTATATCATCTGTCTTTCCTTATAAACATAAAATTGTAAGAAAAAACAGTTCTCGTAAATTCTGAGGATATACAAAGCACATTCTTCAAAAGCAATAATTTTTATTGACGTTAAGAAATAAATGCTAAATTGAGTGTTCATATTTTGCAGATCTGGGTGCTTACTGTTTAGGCGGCTGAATTAACAGTCAAGTTGAGATTCACAAATCAAAAGCCCGAGCTAATCATATGAAGAAATTAATTGATCTCTCAAACGAAGAAGCAAAAAAGCATTTCCTTCAGGGGAGCAGCTATTTCAACGCAGATATTCCGAATTATATCAGCTTTGAGCCGATTCTGACCGATGTTGCAGGAGTACTAAACGGGGGGAGCTATACTGCATTTAAATCAGCGAATCCAAACGATTTTCCAGATGTAAACTACAATTTCTTAGCAAATAAGGACGGAAAGTTCGCCTGGCGACCATTGGAGCTTATTCACCCGGCCATCTATGTTTCTTTGGTAAATGCGATATGTGATCCCGATAACTGGATGCATATTAAGAAGCGATTCTCAGAGTTCAAAGCTGGCGCGATTGACTGTTGCAGCGCTCCTGTAATGTCACTCGACAATCAGACAGATGTGGCAAAGCAAATCAGGAGTTGGTGGCAAAGTGTTGAGCAGCGGTCCTTAATCTATTCTTTGGAGTTTAGTCACATTCTTCATACCGATGTAACAGACTGTTATGGGTCTCTATATACACATAGCATTTCCTAGGCACTTCACGGCTTGAAAGATGGGAAGGAGAAAAAAGGGAAAAAATCTCTGATAGGAAACAGGATCGATTCATATATCCGAGCAGGTCGATATGGGCAAACCAATGGTATTTCTCAGGGTTCTGTCTTGATGGACTTTGTGGCGGAAATCGTTCTTGGGTATGTCGACGAACAGATCAACTCAGCGCTAGGCGAACCGATTGATTTTCGAATTCTCAGATACCGTGACGATTATAGAATATTTGCCAATAGCGATGATCGGGCTGAAGAGATATTGAAAGTAATCAGCGATAAATTGCGGCCGATCGGGATGAGGCTGGGAGTATCTAAGACTCTCTTAAGCAGGAATGTCGTTGAGGGGGCAATTAAGCCGGATAAGCTTGCAGGAATTGATTTGCAAGATCTAGGGGATGCAAATGCAAATACGATTCAGAAACAACTTCTTAGACTACATTCATTTGGGCAGCGATTCCCGAATAGTGGGGCGCTCCGACGCTTGGTTAGCGAGTTTCATACCATGATTTCGAAGCAAACTGAATGCCCTAATGATCTTGAGGTGCAAGTTGCAATTGCAGCAGACATTGGCTTCGTTTCCCCAGCTACTTTTCCGGCTGTTGCCGGCATCTTGAGTTACCTCATCTCCCTCGCCTCAACGGATGAAAAATCTCGACTATGGATGAAGGTGCGGAAAAAGATGGCTCGTGTACCGTATAACGGCTACCTCGAAATATGGTTGCAACGTGTGACGCAACCGAGGCAAGTTGGTATACGGTTCACTAGCAATGAGCCAGTTTGTAAGATCGTGAATGGAGAAACTTCAGATCTGTGGGAAAATGGGTGGATATCAAACAATGATCTGAAGAAAGCGCTAAGAGCATCAAAGATCGTTGTGGGATCGCTGTCTGATACTGAAGAAGTGGTACAACCTGAAGAAGTTGAACTATTTAAAGAGAATGCGTGGGCATATTGATCTAAACCAAGAGCCGCACATCCAGCAGGGGCAGGTTTTTCTCCTGCCCTCCCTACACTCCGTCATCTGACGGACGGCTCGTCACATTAATCCGCCTAAAAAATTGGCGGACAGGTCCGCTACAAAGTTTGGCGGATAAAAATGGAAATGAGACTGTAATACTGTCACGATAGTTCTGTGGGAAGAATCGGGGCGAAAGTCCCGAGACCTACCCAATCCAATCAACAACAAATAATGATTAACAACAGGAGATGAAAATTGGATCCACGAGCTCAATTTTACAATCAAATCGAATTATTTGAAAACAATTTTGATTTGGAAAGATGGAATATCAAAAAAGATGGTAAGAACAATATCATAATTGTCATTCCAAAAGAATGGGTATTACATTCACAATATAATGGTGTAAGTCTCCAGAGTTCAATAAATACAAAAGGAGAGTTAGCTTTATCTGTAAGTGTTGAAAATCCTATCCCACTTCAATATCGTGCTGACTTTAAAAAAGATTTGCTGACGATAATTAAGTCAAACATTTCTTATGATTTTCAGAGTAACGGTTTTGAGATTAATACAGAATCAAGGGGAAAGTTGATTAAAAAGCGGATTCCAATGTTATCTGATAGTTACAAACAAATAATGGAATTTATAAATCTATTTAAGGATATAATACCCCATGTTCAATCACTACTCAAAAAATATAATGCAGAAAATAAGATTTTTTTACCAGATAGTAATAATAAAAAAACAATGAAGTTGATAGAATCAGAAATTTATCAACAATCCGAGTCTCCGGATGTCATTTTTGATGAAGATGATTCTGGGTATACTATTAATTACACGCCTGAAAGAAAAATATTTACACAGAAATCTGAATATTCTGTTGAATATCTATTAAGGCAATCACGAAGAGGCAAATTAAACTTACAACCAGATTTTCAAAGACAGTTTGTTTGGGATAAAGTAAAGGCAAGTGGTTTGATAGAATCTTTATTACTGGATGTACCAATTCCTATTATTTACTTGGCAGAAGATGATGACGGAACATTACTTGTTATTGATGGACAACAACGCTTATCTAGTATTTTTTCATTTATTGATGGTAGATTTCCCAATGGAAAGTTTTTTAGACTATCAAAAATTAAAATATTAAAAGAAATAAATCAGAAATTATTTTCAGAAATTGATGAATCATATCAAGACAAACTAGAAGAAGCTCCATTGTCCACAATAATTGTTAAAAAGGAATCTGATCCAGAATTGAAATTTGAAATTTTCGAAAGACTAAATACAGGTTCTGTAAAACTTAATGATCAGGAGCTTCGTAATTGTTTGTTTCGAGGACCATATATTGATTTGTTAAAGCAGCTGTCAAACGATAAAGACTATCAGTACATAATGGGATTTAAAGGACCTGACAAAAGGATGAAAGATGTTGAATATGTGTTGCGTTTTAGTTCTTTTTTTCATCAGTCATATTTTAAGTGTACAAACGGTTTGTCAAATTTCCTGAACAATGACATGAAAAATTACCAAAATATTAATGAAGAAGACCAAGAGGAGTTAATAACAAATTTCAAAAAAGCTGTCCAAATAAATAAATCTTTATTTGGTAATCGAAGCTTTAGGAAGATAAGAAGAGGTGACGATAACGATCCAAATTCAACATGGAAAAATACGGCTGTTGTAAATGGATCGCTTTATGATGTAATGATGACTTGTTTCATTCAATATGATAGAAATATAATTTACAGAAATTTGGAAGCTATAAGAGAAGCTGTTATTCATTTAATGACTGAAAACCAAGATTTCATTGATTCAATAGAAAAATGGACTGGACAGTTTGATCGAGTAAAAAAAAGATTTGAAATATTTTTACAGACAATACGCTCAATTTTAGACGATGGAAAGGAAGATAGATTGTTTTCTTATGATTTGAAAGAAAAGCTTTTTAAACAAAATAATAAATGTGCGATTTGTGGCCAAATGATTTATATGATTGAAGATGCTGCGATAGATCATATTGAGCAATATTGGTTAGGTGGTAGAACAATTCCAGAAAATGCCAGGTTAACTCATCGTTATTGTAATTCGGTAAGAAAACGAAAAGAATAATATTTATGTTTTAATGGGCTAATTAATGAAATGCAGTCCAGAGTTCACGAATGAAAATAAGACCATGTATTTTCGTTACGCTCTGTCATGTATGAAGTTAAATATCATGCCACCTTACAGCGGCTACTTCTTGAAATGCTCGAGCTGGCAATAATAGGATTACCAGACTTTATTCAACTGAATTACCTCTTGAAAAATATTGTTTTGCTATATTTTGTGACTTCTTCGATTCTACCCGATGTATTTTGAAATAATTTTAGCAATTTGAATTTACTATT
Organism: Promethearchaeota archaeon; assembly: GCA_014729315.1. The sequence goes on from WJKD01000120.1 coordinate 4,467, forward strand.
GATTTTTATACTTCATTGGCGTATATTAAAATATGATAATTATTGAGACATCAATTTTTACTCGTCGATTACAAACTATTATGAGCGATGAAGATTATCATGAGCTACAAAAGAAATTAATAATTCGACCTGAAGAAGGCAAAATTATTCCTGGTAGTGGTGGTCTTAGAAAATTGCGTTGTGGTGGATCGGGTCGTGGAAAACGTGGTGGCAGTAGAATCATATATTATTGGTTTTCTGAAAAAGAAATTATTCTAATGCTATACATATATACAAAAAAGGAAACAGACGATTTAACCTCAGAACAACTCAAGATGCTGAAAAAAATTATTGAACAGGAGTTTAAATGAAAGAAAAATTATTTAAAGAGCTTTTAGATAGTGTTAAACAAGGTGGCGAAATTATGCGTGGTGAAATGAAACCAAGTCGTAGTTATGAATTCGACCAGCCAAATGTACAATTAATCAGAAAAAAATATGGATTATCCCAGGAGAAATTTGCTACTTTGCTCGGAATCAGCGTTTCTACATTAAGAAATTGGGAGCAAGGGAGACGTAAGCCAGAAGGTCCTGCACGTGTCCTGTTACGTGTCGCTGCATCACACCCGGAAGCAATACTTGATGCGGTACATAACTGTAGATAATTTAACCATATTCGCACGTTGTTATCGTTAGAGAGAGGAATTGATGGTTAAGAAAACGAATAGTTCGGAAATAATCCTCTATACCACAGATGATGGTAAAATCAGGATAGACACAGTGATTCAGGATGAGACCATTTGGCTCACGCAGAAGAAGATGGCGGAGTTGTTTGGTGTCAATGTGCCGGCCATATCCATACATCTTAAAAATATTTATGAAGAGCGAGAACTTGAAAGAAATGCAACTGTTTCCAAAATGGAAACAGTTCAACAGGAAGGCGGCAGAGACGTCACCAGGTTGATGGAATTTTTCAACCTGGACGCCATCATCGCTGTCGGCTACCGAGTAAATTCCAAACGCGCCACCCGATTCAGAATATGGGCAACCCGGATATTGAAAGAATACATCATTAAAGGCTTTGCCATGGATGACGTTCGCCTCAAGCAGGCAGAGCAGTGGGATTATTTTGACGAATGGCTCGAGCGCATTCGAGATATTAGAGCCTCCGAAAAGCGCTTCTATCAGAAAATCCGAGATATCTATGCAACAGCCATAGATAGGCACTTGCCGCTAATGAAGAAGATTTAAAGCAATTGGAGGAAATGGAAAAACAGCTTTTGAAAAAACACATCAAATCCGAGGACAGAAAATTCGTAAAGAATCCGGAAAAACTTAAAAGCGAAGAAGATGAATAATATTGAACTGACACTGGGCGAACGCAAAGCTACAGTATACTCAGTTCTACAAAAATAGTTGTTGTTGGATAACAGCCAGGCGTTGGAATTTACGATCTATCTCACATACCTCTAACACTAACATATAAAGGAACATTCCCTTGTCACTACGTTTCCATGAAATCGCAGAAACCTATCATCGAATCCTGAATCCGTTTACTGAAGACCAGTTGATGCTGTTGGGCGAAATTTGCCGCTTGAATACAGGTACTAAGTTGCTTGACCTGGCGTGCGGCAAG
>WJKD01000013.1 GCA_014729315.1 Promethearchaeota archaeon
GCTTTTTTGAATGAACCATTATTTTGGAAGAAATCAACTTCACCAGTCTTGGTCAACTTCACGGAAAAATCCCATTTATCTAGTTTATAATAGAAAATGCATTCTTTTGGCTTGTTATTTTCTAAAAGCTTTAGATTAACATATTTTGAACCTAAGACATGCATTAAACCTTCAGCATTTAATATTTCCCTTACACTTTCATTTTTAGTATCAAATAGAATATCTTCAAGAAAAATAATTTTAAAATTATTGTCTAATGGTTCAGAGAACATGATCTTCTGCATTAAATAAATGAAGTATTCAAGATCAAACCAATAATCCTTAACATTAGTAATTTTGACTTTGATTGTTTTTTCAAATTCACTCCACACTTGTTTAAATCCATCTTTGGTTCCTTTAAATAGAATTAAATTTGGATAAATAATAAAAATGTAATCCTTAATTTGTTCAACTCTGCTTTCCTCAGGGAGTTCTACAAACTCATCATTTATTTTAGCATAAATTTTTTCATATAGTACTTCCCCGGAATATTGAATAATTATAATATTTTCAGCAAATTTACTATAAGTTTCATTTGTAGAAATTTCAGGAGGATAACTAATATCTTTAACAATTTCGAAGTTGAATGTTTTGTCGGGATTTCGATTATAATTCTCAAATTCATCTTTTAGAAATCTTATAAAATCTTCCTTTTTAGCGGAATTTTTAGGTGTGAATTTTCTTATATTAATGATCTTGAATAATCCTTGCATGCTTAGTGTATTATATTGAGAGTCATCCATTTTTATCCATTCACAAGAACTCTTTTAAATTGAAATGTGTTTTAAGGATTTCATCCAATGAATTGAACTCTAAATCACTTTATTTAAACCACACGATTTAAATTAAAAGTAATAAATCATATGTTTATTCGTTGAATTTCTAACTTATAATACTGAAATCAGCGTCAAAACTATTAAATACGTGGAGAAGTATAGATTCAATATACATCTCAAATTCCAACTTTAAACCCAATTGAGTGTTATGATTTTTTTTTTATTTCAATACTCCGTTATTTGGGAATATTTAAACATGCCCATTCTGCTAATTACACTATTTGGAGGGCTTGCGACGCATATCTACCTCGCTACGTGGGTTTATAAGGATTTGAATAGGAGATATGCGACTCATCTAAAGTGGCCGATATTCATTTTCTTTACGGGTATTGTTGGAGTCCTAATCTATATCGCATTAAGGAGAGAATTTGTTGATCATATACAAGTTTTTTCAGTTTTCTATATATTTCTTCCCTTATTGAGATTAATTTCGAAGGCATATTTGATAATATTTGTTATTCTACTAAGTATATAGATATTTTATAAATATCTATATCTATCTGTGATAAATCATGAGTTTTTTGAATCTTTTTTCCCAATTGATTAGAAAACTTAATACCAATGGAAGTATATTTTTGCTTAGCTTATTTGGCAAATCTTCCATTATCAGAATGTATAGAAATAATAATTAAATTAGGTATAAAATCTAAGAAAAATGAAGAAGAAATACTTAAAGAATACGAAGAACTCAAGAAATTTTTCTAAAATAAAAAAGCATTAAAAATTTAAAGTGAACCTTTATTCAGTAATCATCTCAAAGACCATCTTCTCAATTCGCGGCTTTCTTCGGTGTCGTTTATCGTAATACCAGCCGGTAATGTGCGCCTCTTGATTTTCCTCGGGTACAGGCGGAATCACAATAATCATAACCCCTTGGCTCATGTATTTAAGAATGCGTTTATCCATCTTATGTAATTTCTTTTTATCTGATGGATGTGAATGCCATTGCCACACAATATCAACATTTTCCCGGTTATTCTTGAACTTACGCATATTATATAACTTCGATTTCTGATAGCGCATCCATGAGCGTGGTTTTTGATGTGTTTTAGCTCTCGTAATATTAATATCGTCGTTCACTTCGAATTTGGTACATATTCCGAAGTTTTCCCGTCGCTCTGCGAATAACCAACCGTGGACGATGTATGGATACTCTTCTGCGGCTTTTTGGGTGATCTCATGAAATAATGGTTCTGGAATTAAATATCGAAAGTCATCTGCAGTTGTAGTTGCTATAAGAATTACCCCATCTTATATAATGTAAGAGATCCTATATATTTTCGCAAAATAATCTAATTACATACTAAATGACTGTAAAAACAATTTAAGATAATATTATAAATGATAAATTTTGCTGTATATAGCTCACAATCTTGAATTATAACATATTTCTGAGAATTAAATATTGAAATGCCGAGAATGGATCTTATACAATTTATTTTAGCATTTTTAATAATATATGGATCTTCTTTAGTCCCTGATCCA
>WJKD01000121.1 GCA_014729315.1 Promethearchaeota archaeon
TCATGTTTTCCTCTTCATCTAAGAATTGTTGAATTTGCTCAGGGCTGTTGATTTGTAGTTTGCTGTCAAATTCCGTCTTTTCGATTTCGATTGCGGATTGGAGTAAAAGGATTTTCGCGTTATTAACATCTTTAGGCATTCCAGGGTGGACTACTTCTTTATCTAAGATAATACCTTTTATTAAATCGGTATCATCAATTGACTCACCCTCTTTTTTCTGAATTTGGACTTTATCAATATCGGCGGTCCAATTTCCTTCATCATCTTTCTCGGCGATTGAACTAACGGCTTCGATACAGATATCAGCCAAATGATCTTTACTTTCAGAAACAATCTTCGAGGACATGCAAGTCATAGCGGCGTTCTTTAGACCAGTTTTGTCTTCAATACCGCTTGCGATTGACATGTCATTGAGAATTTCGACTGCCTTTTCGGATGCTTTTCTAAATCCTTCGGTAATAACCGTTGGATGGATTCCTTGTTTTAATAACTTTTGTGCTCTCTTTAATAGTTCTCCTGCAAGGATTACGCTTGTTGTTGTACCGTCTCCGACTTCTGAGTCTTGTGTTTTCGCTACTTCGACCATCATTTTGGCGGCTGGGTGTTGTACATCAATTTCTTTTAGGATTGTTGCTCCGTCATTAGTAATAACAACATCTCCAAATTGATCGACCAACATTTTATCCATACCGCGTGGTCCAAGTGAAGTACGTACTGCTTCGGCAATAACCTTAGCAGCAGCTATGTTATTTTCCATCGCGTCTTTACCACGAGTTCTTTCGGTACCCTCCTTCATAATGAAGATGGGTTGACCTCCTAGCTGTGCCATACTTTATTCATCTCGTTTTTTTAAAGTTTTTCTAATTTTAATATTAATTTTCGATTGTATTTTCATGCAACCTATTTAATGATCTCTAAATCAACAAACTTTTTTAATTTTATGATTTTTTTTCTTAAATGATTGAAGGTATGAAATAAGAATCAAAACTAACAATAATCAGAAAAAAATGAAAATATCATAACCAAGATAAAGAGTAAGATACTCATTAGGATCAGATTTCGGGTCTTCCAGATTTTATACGATTTTTTTGGATCGTTTAATTTCGAAGAGTGAGAGGAAAAATGCGTATGCTACATATAAGCCCGTTTAATCCATCCGTAAGGGACCCAATAGAGGAAAAACAGAACAAGAAGAAAAAGATTTAGTCTTAGTATTAGATTTAATATATAAAGTCCACCATTAACTAGATATTGAATAAGTATAACACCAAACAAGAAAATTGAACCTATAAATAAAATTATAGAAACCAGAAAAAAGATTTTAATATATATTTGAAACCCGAGAGCCACTACATCCTCTTGCCCTCTAGATAATCACATCAGATATCAATAAAGTAAAAAAAACGAGCCAGAGAATATATATGAAATCAAATTTATCTGAAATAAGAAAGTTTTTGCTTCTTGGTGGTCTTTCGGTGCCTAATTTTCTGTCTTATATTGCTGAATCCATTTAAGGTTAATTATTAACGCGTAATATATGATTGGAGCGATAAACCAGATTAATTGTGGGAGTAGTGTAAACGGATGCCCATTAATTTCAAATAACGTAGGATTCCACCAATATGGTATATATTCCCATCCTCCTCCGATCAAACTCAAGACTTCCACAGCAAGGCTTTGCAACTGACCCCAGATAATAAATATCAAGAATTCCTTTCCTTTGAAATCATTAAAATACGGGGGATTAAAACCTAATCTTACTATACATACTCCAACAAGGAAGATCCCTCCATCTGTAATACTATGAACAATCGAATGAAAGGGGAATGGCAATATTGGTCGGGATTCTATAAACTGAGCAACTGGAAAACCGACCACACGCAATAAACCAATTGGTAATTCCCATAGTAACCCTACACCAACGCCTATCCAATAGAGGATCCACGTAAATTGAGAAATCCGTTTTGCTGAATAAAGAAGCACTATAAGAGTCAAAACAATGGCAGCTAGGATATAATCTAAGGCAAAGAAATAGTTTCTAAAAAAATCCAAAACAGAATTATGAATCATTTTTTCCAATCTAAATTAATTTAATTTAAGTTAGATGTTTTAGAA
>WJKD01000122.1 GCA_014729315.1 Promethearchaeota archaeon
AACTCTTTGGTATAACGACGCCGGGTCTTTCTGTTTGTCATTTTGGACACCTCCTCTTAGTTGATTGTTGTACGCTCTTAACTTAACTGAGTGTCCATTAAAAGATAAGAAATTCAAGTTAATGATCAAAAAGGATATACCTTAAACATCCATTTACATAGGATTAACACTTTACATATAATATTGACTGTACGCTCACAGAAGATTTAAGATATGTCAAAACTCACGAAAAACATAGTATATAATACAGTAGGTCAGGCATCAACCATTTTGCTTAGCTTTTTTGCGGTAAAGTTTATCTTTGGAAAACTTGGTGCGGATGTTCTTGGAATTATCTTTTTTACTACTATGTTGGGAGCATTCTTAAATACCGCGTTGGATTTTGGAGTTACTTCAACGACGATGAGAGAAGTTGCTTCATATCATGATTCAGAACCCGCATATATCCATCGTCTGATTCAAACTGGCACACTATTTTATTGGACAATCTTTATCATTTTAGGCTTGGGAATTTATTTTTTCTCGCCGATGATTGTTGAAAACTGGATTAACCTCTCTACACTCAGCCAATCGACAGCAGTCAAGATGCTCAGAATTCTCGGTATCGCAGCTATTTTGGTTATTCCTAAATCGCTCTATTTCGGACTGTTTAATGGTATTGAGAGAATGGATTTCACTAACTTTATCGAAGTTGGAATAACTGCTTTTCGTCAATTTAGTGTAATTCTGGTGTTATTGCTCGGGAGTTCCGATATATTTCATGTAATTTATTTGTACGCGCTCTCATATATCCTTTTAATCGTGTTTTATTTTTTATTTGCATTACGGTTTTTCCCGATAGCCGCCATGATGCCCGGATTCTCACTCACGGTCGTCAAAAGAAATATTAATTTTGCTTCAAAGATGACCTTACATACAATTGTTATGACTATCTACCAACAAATCGATAAACTCATTATTAGCAAACTTATGCCGATCGGGATTCTGGGATACTATTCTTTCGCTTACAGCAACGTTGGGAAAGCTATTTTCTTTCAAAATTCAATTGTAAAAGCGGCTTATCCGTCGCTATGTGCGCTTTACGGAAAAAATGAAAATACTCGGCTTTTGTCATTGTTCAATAAATTGCAGGATATGATCACATATAGTATCGTACCAATTCTCGCAGCAGTACCTTTTTTTGCATTACCATTCTTTTCGTACATTTTTAATACTGATGTAGCAAGGCTATTGCATCTGCCAATTACTCTGCTTACATTCGGTTTTTTCTTGTATGGAACAATCCGAATGCCACAGTTATTTGCGACAGTAATTAACAAACCGGAAGTTACAGTAAAGGCAAATTTTTACTCACTATTCATTATTCTACCAATCGCAGCAGTATTGATTTATAATTTCGGCTTAATCGGGGCAGGAATAGCTTATATTGCAAGAATAATTTTTCATTATAGCTATACTATTCCACAATATTATAAAAAATGTCTTCACATACCTGTAATTAAATTTTATGCCCATGTTTCACGTTTATTGATGCTGATCGCTGGATCATACATGACGGTCTGGTTGATTGTGACCCGGTTTGACAATCTTTCTCTATTTATATTAATCGGGGGTTATCTTATCGCATCAACTCTGTATCTAATTGGAGGCTATTTCATGATAGGTGATGAAATGAGACTAAGATTTCTGGAATTTTTCCGATTAAAATGCTCTTTACACTTAAAAAAATCCCAAGTTGAATATCAATCCGTTAATACTGATATCCCAGAAAGAATTTTTGATGCTGACAAGAACTAGCTATACCAAAATCAATAAAATCATATATTGCATAACTTCAGTGAATGGATGATGGTTACTGCTTAACCAAATCTTAATTTACCGCAGCGTAAGATGGCTTCATATTATTCAGCCCAATTAAATGTATGGTTGAATAATTATCCGCAGCATTTGTTCAGCACACTATAACAATTTGTTAAGATATACTCGAGAGGAGTGAAATTATGAAGCAAATAAAGACGCAGCTAAAAAATGTAGTTGAAAGATATGCATACAAAAATTTTCACACTGCGAAAGCCTTTCAATTTCTCTGGTTTCATTCGAAATTTCGACGAGAAAACAATCCAATTCTTATTTATCAAATGGGCAAAGTAGGATCCAGTACTTTGCAAAACTCGCTAAATGCTATTAACTTAAATAGGACAATTCATCACGTCCATACGCTAACTAAGGAAAATTTGGACAATTTGGACAAAGTATTAAAAAACTCTTTCCATTTAACAAAAAGTATTCCCGGGCACTATGTAAGAGGAAGATGCCTCCTCAAGCAAATAAATGCTGATCCAGGGAAAAAATGGACAATCATTACATTAGTTAGGGATCCTATTGCAAGGAATATTTCCTCATTTTTTCAGGATATAAATCATCGATTCCCGGAATTCAATTATCCTCAAAAAGTAAAAACCTTAAATCAGGATGAATTAGTTTCTGAACTTATCAAGCTATATTTGGAAAAGCATGATCACGAAAAACCACTCTGGTGGTTTGATAAGGAACTAAAGCAAACATTCGGGATTGACGTGTACTCAACTCCCTTTCCCAAAGTTAAAGGATATAAAATATATGGCGGTCAAAGGGCGGAAGTCTTGCTTATTCGCTTGGAAAACCTTAGCCAATGCAAAAATAAAGCGTTCAAAGAATTTCTTAATATTGATAATTTCGAGTTAATTAACGTAAACCTTGCGGAACAAAAAGACTATTCTGAAATTTATGATAAGTTCAAAAGCTCTATTTGCTTTCCAAAATCTTATATCGAAACATTTTATAATTCAAAATTTGTGAAACACTTATATACTCAAAAAGAAATCCGTGACTTTGAGCTTAAGTGGAAAACTGAGAATCAAGTCATCGCAAATTTAAATACTGCGAATGTAAATTGATGCACATCGTATCAATTTTAAAAAAATTTCATACACATAATTATTTGTTTAATTCTCAAAAAATTATTGGGCTTATTCCGGCTGCTGGTTGTGCCAAGCGTCTTTCGCCGATACCGGTAAGTAAAGAGATATTGCCCATAGGATTCTATAAAACTAAAAGCGGCAGCTTTCTACCTAAACCGGCATGTCTCTATCTTCTGGATAAAATGCAGCGCGCACATATCACAAATGCTATTTTTATTCTACGGGATGGGAAATGGGATATTCCCGAATGTCTTTGCAGACAAAAAGCACTAAATATGAATTTTTCATATTTAGTGACTGAAAAAACGGATGGTGTGCCCTATACGCTGGACATTGCTTATCCTTTTATTAACAATGCAATTGTTGCTTTTGGATTCCCGGATATTATTTTCAATACTGAAAAAGCATTTGTCCAGTTAATAGATCGCATCAACGAGTCAAGGGCTGATGTCACTTTAGGACTTTTTCCGACGAATGAACCGCACAAGAAGGATATGGTTCAAATCGACCATTCTGGATTTGTAAAAAAAATCTTCAAAAATCCTGGTAGCACCGATTTGAAATATACCTGGTGCATTGCGATCTGGAAACCGTCTTTTACAAGATTCATGCATCATATGCTTAACGGGCAAATTTCCTCGAATGAGATTTTGGACAAAACGTATAAGAGTGAATTAACAATCGGAGACGTTCTTCAAGCTGCGATAAATAGCGGTTTAAAAATTCATAATGCGTGTTTTAATAAGGACTTTTGCCTGGATATCGGAACTCCAACCGACTTAGACAAAGCGATGAAACTATTCGATGAGCGCTTTTAAGCTTTATTATTTATAACCAATCATTCTTTTATATCTATCTAATAGCTCAAACGTATTAGCTATTATTTATTAGAAATATTAATCGACGTAAAATAAATTCAAATTTGTAATAAGAAATACAACATAAATATGGAACGAAATGATGACTAACATAACATCTAAACCAATTGTTACAGTTATTATTCCAACATACAAGAGACCACAATTACTTAAAAGAGCGATTGAAAGTGTCTTACATCAAACTTATCCGAACTTTAAAATATGTATTTATGATAATGCTTCAAATGATTCAACTGCTGAAGTAATAGCAAAATTTCAGCGACAAGATAATCGCGTGTTTTACCACCGTCAAAAAAAGAATATTGGTGCAATAAATAATTTTAATTACGGAATGCGGCAGGTATCTACTCCTTATTTTTCGTTGCTAGCAGATGATAACGTGATTTTGCCAGATTTTCTAGAAACGGGTATTGAATCGTTGAAAAAATACGGAGAAGCTATATTTTTTGCATCTCAGACTATTCGGATGGATGAGCGCAACAACAGATTATCAGGCTCATTAGATAAATGGAAAACTGGTTTGGTCCATCCTCCTAATGGCATAATCAATATATTAGAGAAAGAAATTCCAATTTGGGATGGGGTGCTATTTCGCAGATCAGTTTTAAATAAAGTTGGATATTTAAACACAGATTTTAATAGTTCAGTGGATCAAGACTATATGATGAGAATTGCAAGATATCATACATTTTATGTATTAAAAAAACCAGGTGCCATATTTTACGTTCATTCAAATTCGTGGTCTACAAAGCTTGATTTAAAAATTGTAGTAGAAACACTTGAAAAGAGGCTTGCCCCTTGGCTAACGGATAACGATCTTCCTGATGAATTTAAAACCAGAATTTATAAATCCCTAAAAATTAGAAGGGACGCTGCTATTAGACGCTTTGTTTTAAATGATGCTATTATTGGTACAAAAAGTAGTACAATAAAATCTGCAATACAAATCAAAAGTAAATATAACGATCTATCCTTTAAAGCGATTCGCATAATTTATTTAGCTAAGATAATAAATTATAATTCCGTTATCAAGAAAACTATATCTAATTTTATGCAATTTTTTATTCTATTTAAACATAGATTTGTATTTTTAAAAAACCTTGGAAAGTATAGAGAACAGAGTTTAATAAAGAATTTGTATTCCTGATAATGTAAGCTAATAAATTATGTCAAATTTCATAAACTAAAAATATTAAAAAATTTTAGACTATAGGTTAGAAATTGAAATACGAACAAATTAAGAGATTCTACGAAAAAATACATAGACGTATTTGGTCACTACTATTCAGGTCCAATTTTAAATCTTTTGGAGCAAACTCATATATATTATATCCGTTAGATATTCAAAATGCCAAATATATTGAAATATGTGAAGGTGTAAGAATATTAAAAAAAGCATGGCTTGCAGCTATTAAGATTGATGAATACGATCCAAAACTGAAAATAGATGATTTTGCTAGATTAGGAAATTTTAATCATATTGCATCTGTTCGCAGCGTTTACATTGGCAAAAAAGTATTAACAGCAGATAAAGTGTATATTTCTGATAATCTTCATTCGTTTGAGAACATTTCTAGGGCAATAATTGATCAACCAACTAAGTTTAATCGCGCAGTTACTATTGGGGACGAAACATGGATTGGTGAAAATGTATGTATTATTGGTGCCAATATTGGCAAACATTGTGTAATTGGGGCAAATTCCGTCGTAACGAAAGATATCCCCGACTATAGCATTGCAGTGGGTGTCCCTGCAAAAATAATCAAAAAATATAATTTTAAAACAGGTAAATGGGAAAAAGCTTAATACCAAGGGCCAAATATTTAATGGGTGCATTTTTTTTATATAACTCAATTACTGATTTTGATATAGATTCAGTAAAGAACACTTTTTCTTCTAAAGGCTTTTCAGAACCTTCTATATTTAGGTTAGGCAAACTTACTCTTTGGTTATACAAAAAGCAGTTGATTAATTATGATAATTTTGTTTTGTCAAATGATGATTACTCGCTTTTTGCAACAGGAACAGTAATATACAAGAATAATACATATCAAGACAGTTTGCTTCTCTTGCTAAAAGATTTTCAAACAGACTGTTTGGAAATAAATAAGCTGAAAGGTGCTTTTTGTTTGTTTTTTTTTAGACAAGACCACCTTTATATGTTATCAGATAGGACAAATATTTATCATATATTTACAAATACGAAAAATACAATATTTTCATCATCATTCCTTGCTATTTTAAATGCTCAAAAAACAAAAGCAGAATTGAATATAGATGCTTGCCTAGAACAATTATTAACAGGTTTCGTCACCCCCCCTGATACAATTATTTCTGGAATAGAGTTTTATCATAACAACTGTATAAAAAACTTTACAAATCCAAATTTGACTTTTCTAAACCAAGGTCAAAATGATCAAATAAACGAAACCTTTGATTTTCATAACTTTGATACTGCAGTCGAGAAACAAATACTTAATCTCAAAACATATTATTCTTCAATAAGCAATTTTGCAATTGAAAACAAATTAGATATAGGTCTGTCCGGTGGATTTGATAGTCGATTGAATTTTCTTTTATCAAAATACTCGTTAGCTGATACTCAAACACATACCTATATCAGCCAAGACCATATTACTGAAGCAATGATCGCTGAAAAGTTGGCTGCAAAATTTAATGTTCCTTTGAAGAAGATTAAACTTAACAAAGCAATATCAAAATGCGAAGAGGAACTTATTTATAATTTTGAAGATGCGCTTTTCTTTTATGATGGCAGAACTAATTTTAGCATGGGTACCTATAACGATGTCCATACAAGGAAATTACGTGTTTCTGTGTTAGGATCATATAAGCTCGGTCTAAATGGATTAGGCGGAGAGATATTTCGAAACAGGGAGCATTTACCGAGCAAAATAAATTTTCTTGATTGGATTAGATACGTTTTAATGAAACCCAGCACTGTGTATGCATTAAAAGACAAAAAACAGTTTGAATATATGTTATACTATATTTTGTCGAAATATAAAAAATTAGTTAATTTAGATTCAACCGAATTTTCAAATTTCAGCTTATATTATGCAAGAAAACTTTTTAATTATATATGGATACCTTATGCAGCCGGGATAAAAAATAGTGCTGAAAACCAATTATCATTTTTTCTAATGCCTTTTACTGATTATATGATAGGATTAAATGCATTAAAAGCTACACCTTTTATTGGTATTGATGGAAAATTTGAAGCGGCAATGATTACTGAACTTAATGAAGAGGTAGCCTCAATAACTTCTTCTTATGGATATAGATTTAACAAAATTCCTTTTGTCAGCAAAATTGACTCGTTTATAAAATGCATTATTCCAATTCGGATAAAATATTTACGCCATATTTATCACTTGCAAAAACTAGATAGAAACATCGGAGCTTCTATTTTTTTGCCTCTGCTGGATAAATATCATATTATCAATAAAATATTCAAAGTGCTTAATGCCACACAAATTCCAATTAATTGGAATAGAATCATGTTAGACAAACCCAATATGGAGAGAACCTTATATTTAGGTTACTTTTTGCTACGATTCAACAAAAAAATTGATATCGGAAATTAAAATGCTAATATCTTTTATGAATAAAATTGAAGAATTATTATCTCAGTTTTAATACATTAAAAACAAGCTGCCACGTAAGATAAAAACATTTGTTCGGGGCAATATATCTGTGATTGATTACCAGACGCAGGGCGGATTGAGTGCGCACGTGGATAACGAAAGCGGCGAACTCGATGCCGGCGTAAGTTACCCCAGTTCCGGCAAACTTGTCTGGCACAATCGGCATCCTGAACAGGACAGCAAATAGCCGGGATCAAAATTCCACATTGGTTCAAGATCAAAGAACAATTATTAAAGATCGCTGCATCTTTTCCCTACCTGCAATATGTCGGATGGGATTTGATCATCACGGATCGTTCGTTTAAGATCATCGAAGGCAATCATTATACGGATGTCAATCTGCTGCAGGTGCATCAACCGCTTCTAACGGATCCCCGAACCAAAAAATTCTATCAGTATCACAATATTATTAAATAATTTCCATGGGAGCTTTTTTTCTATATAAAAATGATATCGACTTCGACCTGAAAAGTGTCGATGATATTTTCACCCGGAAAGAATTCAGTAAGCCAAAATATTTTAATTTGGGTGAATACAAGCTTTGGCTCTATAAAAAGCAATTAATCGATGAACAGAATTATTATTATGATAAAAATCGTAACAGTGGCATCTTTTCCGTTGGTACACTGGTCTATAAAAGCGGCAGCTATTCGGAAAGCCTTAAGAAACTTTTTAACGATTTCAATAAGAGTGCTATTGATTATGATGAATTAATTGGCAGTTACGCAGTTCTGTTCTATTCAAATAATAAACCGGTTTTCCTCATAGATCCGCTGAATATTCAAAACATATTTTATACGAAAGATCAGCAACTAATTTCAAATTCATTTTTAGCATTGATGTGCTGCGGGAATTATGATCTGAATAAAATTGCATGTCTCGAAAATCTGACCTCCGGTTGCATCACCGGCGATGATACCATGGTGCACGGAATTCGCAGGTACCATCATCTGTATTATGAAAATGATCAAACTCGGATACCTTTTTTAAAGAATAAAACGAATGTTAAGCAGCCAATATTTTCATCAAACGGATTTCACGCCAGTGTTTCGGAACAGGTAGAACTTTTAAGAACACATTTCAGCAAATTGGCTGGCTTCATTCAAGAGCACGGCGTTGACATCGGATTATCTGGCGGATTCGACAGCCGCCTGCTCTTAGCGCTGCTGAACGAGATCGATGCACCGGTCAGCGTACACACGCACTGGAAAAAATTTATTACACCGGAAGAAAAGATTGCAAAGCTGATCTGCCAAAAGAAACAGTTAGCGTTAAAACATTATCAGATCACAGAAACCGCAGATATGAGTTCAAATCAACTCGAAAGCAATCTTGAAGAATCATGCCTATTTTACGATGGTCACGCCCGGGTAAATTTCGATTGGCTACCGAATTACCGCACAAAATGGTACCGCCAAACCTTGCTCGGCGACTTCACACTCGGAATGAATGGTATTGCCGGGGAGCAATACAGAAATTATGATAACACGTTGTATGATCGTCAGAATTTCAGAGAATGGCTCAAATTCCGGCACATCGGCTATAATAATATTTTTGCACTGGATAAAGATGGACTGAATTATTTGACCGACTATCTGAGCGGAAAAATATCGCATCTGCTGGGAATCAATCCCGAACAAAAGATAAGCAAATTGCACACGAAACGCTATCATGCTGAAATCTGGGTGCCGTCCGGTCCCGGGATTCGCAATAATGCAGAAAACCAGATTTCCTATTTTATGAGTCCGTTTACTGAAAGATACCTGCTGCAACGGTCTTATCAAATCGTTCCCTATCTGGGCATCGACGGCAAATTTGAAGCAGCGATGATCAATTCTCTGGATCGGGAACTGGCTGGTATTCCATCGAGTTATGGCATAGACTTTCAACGGATACCGGCTGGTTATACTACCCGAACG
>WJKD01000123.1 GCA_014729315.1 Promethearchaeota archaeon
GATAAAGAGATGGTTGGATTTTCTTTATATCCTTTTGAAAAACAATAAAGTATCCAGAAGGGGACTTATAAAAAATTGGTATGATATCGAATTAGAAGCTGAAAAATTTAATCTCGCAAGAATAGAAAAAATAGCAATTGATAGAGTTTCCCCAGAATTTCTTTTAACTTTAGAAGAAGATGTGCTCTATCAATTTTTACCATCATATGATTTTTAATCCTTAGTGAACTTAATAATTCAATCAAGGGAAATTTATAGAGGTTTTATATGAAAATAATTGATTTACGCTCAGATACCTTTACAAAACCAAGTAAAGAAATGTGGAAAATGCTAAGATCATTAGATAATTCGAAAATAGGAGACGATGTATTTGGAGAAGATCCGACGGTCAATGCGTTAGAAGAGAAAGCTGCAAAGATAATAGGTAAGGAAGCCGCACTATATGTTACTTCTGGAACACAAGCTAATCTTGTTTCTTTGTTATCACATACTGATCCTCGTGATACTATCTTTGTTGAAGAATTAAGTCATATATATCAAAACGAGTTAATAAGTGCTACTCAAATTGCGAGATTAGAAGTTAAAACTTATTCCTCCGATAAGGGTGTGCCCGATCTCGACAAACTTTCAGATTTAATTGAAAATACTAATACAAAAGAATCGCCAATAAAATGTATATGTTCAGAAAATACGCACAATTACCACGGAGGAGCAATTATAAAACCTACTGTTCTTAAAGATCTTCGAAAAGTTGCTGAAAATTATGAATTGAAACTACATTTAGACGGAGCAAGAATTTTTAATGCAGCTATTGGTCTTAATGAACCGGTTACGACCCTTACAAAACATGTTAATAGCGTTATGTTTTGTTTATCCAAAGGACTTTCTTGTCCGGTGGGATCTCTAGTAGCAGGTTCAAAAAATTTTATATCTAAGGCGAGGAAATATAGAAAGTTAGTTGGTGGGGGAATGAGACAAGCAGGTATTATTGCTTCGTTTGGTCTAGTTGCCTTAAAAACTAATTGGATACAGAGGCTAAAAGAGGATCATAGAAATGCTAAACTGCTGGCTAATGGGCTTAAGAATATGGATTTCCCTATAGAAGTGAATGCTCCAGATACTAATATAGTAATTATTGATGTTCCAAATGAGTTTAGAATTGGAAAAATAGTAAGAAAGCTTGGTAATGCTGGAATCTTAATATTCAATATTGATAAACATAGAATTAGGTTTGTCACCCATTATGGAATAAATAAAGAGGATATTGAATATGCTTTAGAGAAAATGCAACCTGTCTTATCCAATCTATTTTAATTCTTTTTTGCCATCGGTTCATAGTAGTAGTTCAAGTATATTCCTTTTTTGCTTTTCATTCTTCTAAATTCTTTGTTAGATTTTACTAATTGATCTAAAATTAATCTAAACTGTATAAAATTATAGAAAAAAATGAACTTTTAAAAAGTCATAGAGCGAAATTAATTATTAACGAAATTAATATAAAATTATTTTAGAAAAATGGTAATTCAAATGAGTAAACATGGAAGATTTTGGTTAAAATCGTATGATAAACATGTACCAGAATCTTTAGAAGGTAAATATTTTACCGAGGATTTGGGAACAATATTAACAAATGCAATGGAAAAGTATTCTGATCGCGTAGGATTTTATTTTATGGACAGCGCTTTTACATATGGGGAAATTCTTGATTATGCTCGAAGATTCGCGACATTTCTCCAACAGAATGGTGTAAAAAAAGGCGATGTTGTTGCAATAAATTTGCCAAACTGCCCACAATATCTCTTTTCAGTCTATGGTACTTACATCGCTGGAGCAGTATGTTCAGGATTATCTCCTCTTCTAAGCGAAGCTGAAATGCAATATCAATTGAACGATAGTGATGCTAAAGTTGTTGTCACTATGGATATAATTCATGAAAAAAGATTCTCCAAAATCATAAGCAAGCTACCGAATTTGGAGATCTTGATTCCTACAAATATTTCTGAATACATGGGATTTGGTGGATTTAAGGTATTTATGGGGAAATTGATAAAAAAGATTCCTAAAGGTAAAATGGTTCCTTATCCTGGAAAGACGGTTGTGCCCTTTTTAGAGGTTATGGAAACACCAGTCGATGTAAAACCAGTATCAATTGATGCTAAGAAAGATTTATGCTTACTTCAATACACCGGGGGTACAACAGGACGACCAAAAGGAACTGAAATAACCCATTCAAATCTTGCAAGTAATATGCTTCAATTTGATGTGTGGTTGAATCGTGAAAAGGGAACTGATATAGTAATTTCTGCATTCCCCTACTTTCATATTGCGGGCTTTTTCATAGGTATTTATCTAACTTACATTGGTGCTTCACATATCATCATCGCGAATCCTAGAGACACCGACCATATAATAAACGAGATGTTGGATAAAAAACCAACCGTTTTTGGAAATGTACCGACATTGTTTTTAATGGTTCAGAGAAATCCGAAATCTAAAGAGATTCCCGATGAGATTCTAGACAATATAACCTTATATGTAAGTGGTGCAGCTCCCTTCCCTGCCGAAGCAATTAGAGACTTTGAAAAGCAGTTTCATACTGAAAATAAGTTTGTAGAAGTATATGGAATGACCGAATCTGCCGTCTTAGCAACAGTCAATCCCGCATTAGGTGAGAAAAAGATAGGAACCGTTGGACTCCCGCTACCCGATACTGATGTTAAACTTGTGAATGTTGAGACAGGTGAAGAAGTGCCAATTGGTGAACCGGGAGAAATTTATTTGAGAGGACCACAAATAACAAAGAGATATTTAAAGAAACCAGAGGAAACTGCTGAGACTTATGTTGATGGGTGGCTTCATACGGGAGATGTGGGTGTTTTTGACGAAGATGGATATCTAAAGATAGTTGACAGAACCAAGGATATGCTCAGCATTTCTGGTTATAAAGTTTATTCGGTTCATGTTGAAGATGTACTAACAAAACATCCTGATATTCAATTAATGGCAATTATAGGTCTTCCTGATCCTAATAGACCCGGTTCTGAAATAGTAAAAGCCGTAATTCAGTTAAAAGAGGGAATTGAGGCTACAGACGAGGTCAAGGAAAAAATTCTTAAATACGCTCAAGAAAATCTTGCAAAGTACGAAGTTCCTAAAAAATGGGAGTTTGTAGAAGAACTTCCAACTACGGCTATTGGAAAAGTGCTTAAAAGAGCTCTCCGTAAAGAAGAATAGAAAATACTTTATAGATCTATATTTTTTTCTTTATCTTTTATTATTGAAGTTTTTGTCTTATTGAAATTATAAATATTCTTAGGTTATATTCTTCAATAAATAAGTTATTTCATATATTAAATTAATAAAATTTTAATTATTAATCAGAGCCAAGGAATTATAAATGATTGTTGAAGGTTTTGAAGATATCATCTTCGAAAAAGAGGAGAACGGATTGTGTACAGTTACAATCAGTAAACCCGAAATAAGAAATGCGGTGACCTACATAACATTCTATGAAATTCTAAAAGCATTGGAAGATATGAAAAAGGATAAATCGGCTCGCGTTTTAATCTTAACCGGTGATCCCAGAGGAGATGCGTTCACATCGGGGGGTTATTTCAAGAAAGAGATGTTCCACAAGATGAGAAAATACCCCGATATTGATTTAATGGACATTGCTCAGAAGAAATTATGCTTGAAATTTTGGGAATTCGAAAAACCAGTTATCGCTGCTATTAATGGCATGGCAATTGGTGGTGGAGTAACTATGCCTATGGCGTGTGCTGACTTGATTTATATGGCCGAAGATGCTTGGTTTGGTTTTTTCTTCGCACGAAGAGGAATTGTACCTGAATTTGCTCTTAATTTTATATTACCGTTTTTATTAGGATTTCAAAAAGCTAAAGAAATTTGTTATTTTGGAAAAAAAGTTAGCGCACAAGAAGCTTACGAACTTGGGCTTGTGAACAAAGTTTTAACTCAAGATAGATTAATCAATTACGCTAGAGAGCAAGCATTACGCTTAATCCCGCCAAAAGGTCCGAGTTTATCGATCAAGTTAATGAAGAAAACCATGCACGCCTATTTTAGAGATGCGTTAAGTCAAACGCTAGATTTGGAAAACAAAGCATTAAGGAAACTTTTTGCCTCTCACGATTTTAAAGAATCAATGCGAGCTCTGAAAGAAAAGCGTGATGCAGTCTTCATTGGGCGTTAATTCACCTTTATAAATGATGAATTTTTTCTAAACGATAACTAATATTTATTTTTTTTTTAGATTTTTAGTAAAAAGAAGAAATTAGAAATTTTCTTGTAAAAAAGATTAATTTTTATAATGCTCTAAACGAAAGTTATTATTATGGTACCAAAAAATTTTGATGAGAGCAGAGTAATAGCAAAATTTCCGGTAATCGTGATCGGGGCTGGTTTAGGAGGATTGGGTGCAGCATCCCAACTGGCATTAAGTGGAGAGCAGGTTTTGATTCTTGAAAAACATAATGTTCCAGGAGGATTTGCAACATCATTCGTTCGTGGAAGATTTGAATTCGAAGGTGCTCTACACGAATTAAGCGATATAGGTACCCCTGACAATAAGGGCAGTTTATATCGTTTTTTAGAAAGATTGGGCGTAATTCCTGATAAGTTAAAATTTAACCGCGTTCCAGAATTTTATCGTAGCGTATATTACGATGGGTATGATGTGACTATACCCTTAGGTATTGAAAAATACACAAATAAATTAGTTGAACTTTTTCCTCACGAGGAAAAAGGAATATTAGAATTTATGGAGATGTGTAAAGCTGTATTAGCAGGGATAGAATTCGTAGCTTCTAAAGGGGGGAAATTTTCACCACAAGAGGTGCTAAAAGAACATCCGTGGCTCCCCAGAGTATCGGGTCTTACCCTCTCTGAATTATACGACAAATTTTTTGAAGACAAGAAATTAATTTCTGTAATTTCGCAACCTTGGGGATATATTGGCTTGCCACCCGAAAGAATGAATGCTTACGCGTTTGTCGCAATGATCATTTTTTATTTAAATTGGGGCGCTGCCTTTCCCTTGGGAAGATCACACTCTTTAACTAGTGCTATAGTTGAAGCTTTTGAAAATTTAGGAGGAACCATTAGATTCAATTCTTTAGTCGATCGTATATTGACAGAAAATGGAAGAGTTATCGGTGTCGAACTTTTAAATGGAGATATTTATTTATGTGACTCAATAATATCTAATGTAAATCCGATATGTACAACGATGAAGATGTTACCTCCTGAAGATGTACCCGATTCATATAAGAAAAAAATATACGCTCCAGAAATCGGACCTTCGGGATTCTCGGTATATGTCGGATTAAACGCCTCCTATAAAGAATTAGGTTTAACTGCGCACGAACATTTTATCAATAAATCGTACGATATGCAAGAAGCTTTTCAAGCTTTCCGACAGATTGAAGAACCAAAGTACATTGTAGCTGCGTGTTATAATCATATAGATGAGACTATCTCGCCTCCGGGAACAACTCAATTGGTTCTTACGACTCTTCAGATGGGTAAATTATGGGAAAGTATTGCCCCTGACCAGTACTTTAGTTTAAAAGACAAATATGCCGATAAGATGATTGCTATGGTTGAAGATACAATATCTCCAGATATACGAGAATATATCGAAGTTGCTGTTGCAGCAACTCCATTAACTTACTATCGATATTCGAAAAATTTTGAAGGGGCAATCTATGGGACCACTCAGGATGTGACAAATGGGCCAATGTTGAGGTTAAAGAGTCGAGGTGCTATACCAGGATTATATCAAGTAGGAGCTTGGACTAATTTCGGCGGTGGTTTTTCTACGACCATACTTGGCGGTAGAATTGCCGCAGGAATGTATTTTAAAGACAAAAAAGAAGGGAGATGGTAAAGAACTATGATGAAAGATATTAAAAAGTATCAAAAAGCTGAGAAAATTAAAAAATGGAAGGAAGAAGTTGAACCAATTCCTTGGTATTACGACGGACTCGAAAATCTTTGTAATAGGATTCATCCTAGAATTCAAGAAGTAAGTGTTTCAGACATTCAAAATCTTTCTTACGACACAAAATTAATTAGGTTGGTCTCCTCAGACCCTTTAAAACCACTGGCGCCGTTTAGAGCGGGACAATATGTTGGTTTAACTGTAAATATTAACGGAGTCCGCACATCTAGACCTTATTCGTTGGTTTCCTCGCCAAATCAGTTAGCATATTACGAATTGGGGATAAGAAAGAAAGAAGATGGATTTGTGAGCAAATATCTATTTGATCGAGCAAAATTAGGAGACAAATTTGTTCTTACTGAACCTATGGGAGATTTATATTATAATCCTCTCTTTCATGGAAAAGATTTGGTTTTTATTGCAGGTGGATGTGGGGTAACCCCATTTATATCTATGATAAGAAATATTTACGAAAAATGTATTCCCATCGAAGTCACATTACTTTTTGGATGCGTTACAGAAAAAGACATTCTCTTCCGTGAAGAATTAGAAAAAATTCAGGAAAATAGATCGAATATTAAGGTAAACTTCATCTTATCAGAACCTGGAGATTCTTGGAATGGAGAATGTGGTTTTATAACGAGCGACTTAATCTCAAAGTATACTGGGACAATAAGCGGTAAATTTTTTTACGTGGTTGGAAATAGAGCCATGTACGATTTTATAAAAGAAGAAATGAATTCTTTAAATGTACCCCGCCATAAAATCATTTATGAAGCCTTTGGAGTCCCCGACGATGTTATCAAAATAATGGGATGGCCCCAACAGATAGATAACTCTGATAAAATCAACATAAAAGTCAATTATTACGATCAAGGTAATAAAAAAGAGGTCATATTCGAAGCCTTATGCGTCGAGCCCTTATTAAACAGTATCGAACGAGAATTGGGTTCAAAAGCTCAAATAGAAAATGGTTGCCGCTCCGGTGTTTGTGCTCTTTGTAGGACTAAAATGCTCTCAGGTAACATCTTTATTCCCCCAGAGGTGACTATACGAGAAGTGGATAGAGAATATGGTTTTATCCATCCGTGCGTTTCATATCCGATATCTGATATACATCTCGATTTAACCAATATTTAGGTTTCTATCCAAAAGACCAAAACAAAATTCGATAAATAAAAGCTTTTTATTCCTTGTTTTTTTAAAAATTTATTTTATTTTTCCATATTCGATCGCATTAATTCTGCTTTTTCATCAAGGAGTCTTGTGTATAACTCAAATGTGTTTTTAGGAGGTGTTGTAATTTCCTTTTTCTTAAGTAATCTAATTGCTCCATTAGGACAGGTTACCACGCAATTTCCGCATCCTATGCACCTTTCCTCAAGAACTTTTGTGGTTTCTTCCTTAACAACTAAGGCATCCATTTGGCACCTTTGTACGCATAGACTACAAGATACGCATAATTCAGAGTTAATAGAAGCATAATAATTATTATGTACCAATTTTGCCGGGTTTGAAGTGTTCTTTTCGTGGGATAATAAACCGCAGCAGCAAGTGCAACAACAACAGACAAAATTAGGTCTTTGAGAATTTCCTGTCTGGAGAATAAGACCGTCTTCCTCCGCCTTCTCTAAAATTTCTAGAGCAGTTTCTTTATCAATTGGTCGTGCAAATCCCATTTCGATATAATGTCTCGCTCCTCCTCTAAACGCGAAACAAATTTCCCTCAAATCAGTTTGTTTGCAAGGTTCTCCTATTAGATCTTTTCCTTTTTTACAGATACATTCCGCTAATGCGATGTTGTCGTTGGAATTCTCGATAATAATTCTAAGATCGTTGTAAGAAGCAATGTAATTTTCAGGCGTAATTGATCTTTCAATTGGAATTACTCGTATCTGCGGAGTTAACTTGTGAAATTCATCGAGATAAGCTTCTTCTACATATTGATGAAAATCCTTAACAAAATCTTCAGTCAACCGGTTTAATTGGTATTCAAACATTCCAATCGCAAGAAATGCATTGGCATAATATTTTACTCCGCTTTTTTCTCCATAGTTTATCGAACCTTTTTTTATCATATTTTCTAAATGTTGCTCTAATTCTTCTTTCCTTAATCCTAATTTTTTGGCGCGTCGAAATATTCTTTTTAAAGGTTCTGGTGTATATTTCAAGAAAGTAGCAACAATTGCTTCTTCTGGTGAGAACATGTGTTTTAATAGCTTAATCTCAACACCAGATTTCGTTTTTGGATAACCTACAGGTAATTTATCTAAATGATCTTGGAGCTTTCTATAGGCGGTTTCATTATCACTCTTCATATTGCTTCCTTATTTTCTGATATTGTTGTTTTATAAAAAATTTTAGCTTGATTAATCATTCTGATTTTATCTTAGGAGGTGGGACAAAAACAGTCCTCAAACCCGTTCTTTTTAAACTTAAGGCAGCTTCAGGACAATGATACGCACAAAGACCACAACCTATACATTTTTTCAAGTCAATCGATGCAATTGATTCATTTAATTCTATTGCCTCCATAGGACAAATGTTGACGCAAGTTCCACATCCTAAACATAAATCCCTGTTTAATTTTACAATATACGATGTTAAAGTCGATGTGGGAGAAGTACCGGTATAATAATTTTGAAAATTACCGCAACAACATTTGCAACAATTACAGAGTCCTACTTCTTCTAATTCGGGGTTCGAATGATTATGTATGGCTTTATGGACTAATCCCGTTTCTTCAGCTTCTTGAAGTATTTTTAAAGCTTCTTGTTTCGTTATTTTTTCTGAAAATCCATGTTCAATACAAAATTGAGCAGTTCTTCCAAAGGAGAGGCAATTCCTTCTCGGAGCATTTAATTTACACGGCTCGTTCAATAAATCTTTCAAATGTCTGCAATAACAATGAGAAACTCCTATTATATCGTATTTTTCAATGATTTTCTTAACATCTTCAAAAGGAAACACTTTTTCGCTAAATAATTCAATTTCTTCGTCAACAGGAACTACCCTATCGAAGGGAGGTGCATTTTTAAAGGCAGCCACTACTTGATTGTAATTTCTTTGCGTTCCCTTATGTAAATCTTTAAAAAAACTCTCCCAAATTTTTGCAATTTGTTTCTGTTTCTTCCCTTTTTCTCCTCGCATTAAGGTAAATTCTAACATCCCAGGTAAGAATCCAACAAGACGATATATCATAATTCCGGTTCTTCTGCTAGGAATACCAGTTATCATTCCAATGTGCATTAATGTATTAAGCATTTCAGTTAAGTTCTTATCGTCTAAACCAGATTTATGTTTTATTTGTTCGTAAGTATAAGAGGGTTTTCTAAACTTTAAAAGAAAATTTAATTGTTCTTCGTTAATTAATAATTTAAGCAAATTTATAATCGGTTTATTAACTGGGATGGGTAATTCTCCCGCTTTAATAATCTTTCTGGCAAGTTTATATATTTGTTTTTCTTCCATAAGCTTAAAAAGGCATTTTATTTGCTAACTGTAATTAAAAAATGTAAAAAAAAGGGTGGTGTATAGATCTTATTTCCATCTCCATTTGGGCTTCTTTTTCTGCATTCGAGCAAGGGCTCCCGCCATTGCGTCTTTAGTTTGAAGTAATTGAGAGCTAACAAGTGTTTCCAATTCTAAGCCCAGCGCAATATCTTTACCGTAGCAGTCATCTATTAATTTTTTGGCAAGACCTACTGCTAAAGGACCACTGTCGATCAATTCGTCGGCATAAAAATTAATCATATCGTCAACTTCTTGAATTGTCTTACCAGCTCTATTTACTACTCCCAACCGATAAGCTTCCTTTCCGTCGAACCTTCTCCCCGTTAAGATAATATCTTTAGTATTTTGTATACCTACAAGTCTAACCAATCGAATTGTACCTCCGACATCCGGGTTCATACCTATTTTTGTTTCAAGCATGCTAAACAACGCGGACTCCGTACAAAATCGAAAATCGCATGCAAGCGCTAACTCAAAAGCCATTCCGAAACATACTCCATTTATACGAGCTATTACTGGCTTTTCCATTTTTTCGATCTTGGTAAAAATGGGATGTATCCATGTGTTAGCAAAATATCGAAAATTGCGAGGAATCTTTAAATCTGGTATAACCCCCTCGGGAGCAGCGGCTTGCCCTGTTAAAAAGCTCAGATCAATTCCAGAACTGAATATATCGTCTCCACCCGTGATTACAACAACTCGCGCTTTTGTTCTTTCAACTTTATCTAACGCTTCTTGAAGACCCACCATTAAATTATAGCCCATAGCATTTCTTTTCTCTGGACGATTTAATTTTATAGTAGTAATTGTCTTCTCTTCGTTTTCCTCAATTAAAATCTGATTTTCACTCATGATTTTTCCACACAAAATTACTTTAATCTAATTAATATTAAATGAGAGTAAAAAAAAAGATTTCATTTTCTCGAAATTTATGTGGGAAATGGATCTCATTCATTAAAAAAAAATAGGTAAATTTTCTATTTTTTAAATAGAGAAAAGTCAAAACTTTTATTTTTATCCGTTTAAATTTAAATTAATTTAATAATGTAATTTAGATCAAATCAAACAGAGTAGAGGAAAAATAATTTGAAATTCTTCAAACTTTTTACACCCTTCAAAATCAAGGATATGGAAATATCTAACCGCATAGTAATGCCAGCAATGCATTTAAACTTGGCTAAAAATGGATTTATTTCCAAAAAGCTTATTGATTTTTATGTGGAAAGGGCGAAAGGTGGTGCTGGATTATTAATTATTGGAGGTTGTTATGTTGATATCTATGCCAAAGGATTACCTTCAATGATCGCAGTAGATGACGATAAGTTTATTCCCAAGTTAACTAAATTAACGGAAGCAGTGCATGAGGCTCGCGACGATGTGAAAGTGTGTTGTCAATTATATCACGGCGGAGCATATGCTTTTCCACAAATAATAGGGAGAACTCCTATCGCACCCTCGGCAGTATATAGCAAATTTAGTAAAACCACACCAAGAGAAATGACAATGGAAGATATTGAGAGAGAACAACAAGCTTTTGCTGACGCAACCGTTAGGGCTCAGAAATCAGGCTTCGATGCTGTTGAAATTTGTGCCAACGCAGGTTACCTCATGGACCAATTTATCTCACCTAAAACAAACAAACGAACAGATAAATATGGCGGAAGCTTAGAAAATCGTTTAAGATTTCCAATCGAAACGATTGAATTAATTCGATCAAAAGCTGAAGGATTCCCGATTGGTTATAGAATTTCGGGAGACGATTTCGTGCCTGGAAGCAATACCTATAAAGAGAAAGCGGTTGTTGCTGAAGAATTAGGCCAATATTTGGATTATTTCAATGTTACTGGAGGATGGCACGAAACCAAGACACCTCAATTAACTATGGATGTACCAGAAGGTTGTTATACCTATCTTGCTGATAACATTAAAAGGAGAGTATCTATTCCCATTTTTTCGTCAAATAGAATAAATAATCCAACATTAGCTGAACAGGTATTACAAGCTGGAAAAGCTGACGCAATTTGTATTGGAAGAGGATTAATTGCTGACCCATTTCTACCCGAAAAAGCTAAAAGAGGAGAGCTTCGAGACATAATGAATTGTATTGGATGTAATCAAGGGTGTTTTGATAATGTGTTTCGAATGATGCCCGTGACGTGTCTGAGAAATGCAAGAGCGGGGAACGAGGCAAGAACTAAACTGAAACCTATTAAAGAAAAGAAAAAGGTAATGGTCGTAGGTTCTGGACCTGGTGGCTTGGAGGCTGCTCGCGTCGCTGCTATAAGAGGACATGAAGTCCATATATTCGAAAAGGACGATAAGATTGGAGGTTTACTAAATTTAATCTGGATTCCGCCTGGAAGGAACGAATTTAAAAGGATGATTGACGATTATAATTACTGGATTCAGAAATACGGAATCCAAGTTCATCTTCAAGAAGAAGTGACGATAGATACTGTTAAGGCATTTAATCCAGATGTGGTCTTCGTTTGCACAGGTTCAAAACCAGTTAAAGCACCCATTCCAGGTATTAATAACGACAATGTTTACTGGGCAAACCTTATTTTTAGCGGAGACGCTCCAGTCGGGAGAAAAAACATCGTTATAGGTGGTGGAGCTACTGGTATCGAATGCGCTTTATATCTTGCGAAATTTGGTACATTGACACCCGAGAAATTTGATTTTCTAACACTTTACGATGCTCTAGAACCAGAAGTAGCGCTTAAAATGATGCACGAGGGAAGAAACGAGGTTCATGTTTTGGAGAAATTACCAAAACTAGGCGCGAACCTTGGAAAGACAACGAAATGGGTACTTTTAGATAAAAGCGAAGAATTCGGGGTAAAATTCCACACAAGCATAAGCGTAACAGAAATCGGGGATAATTATGTAAACTATACCGATGCAGAGGGTCGTGATCAGGCGATTAACGATGTCGATTATGTATATTACGCTACGGGAGTAGAACCAGACGACGAATTATTTGACAAGGTTAAAGCATTAGAAAACATCAAAAGCACCAAAGTTGGAGACGCAAGAAAGCCAGAAACCGTGATGGAAGCCGTAGCACGAGGCTATAAGGTTGGAAACAAAATATAATTTATTCTTTTTTTTCACTTTTTTATTGCATTAATAATTTTATAGCCTTACTCTATTATTCATTCTCATAGTTCAAAATAAAATTCAATCTCAATAACTTGTATAATAAGGATTTTACAAAATAAAAAAAAAATTATAATAGTTTGAAAAATTTAATGTCTAATATTCTCTTTCTTGGTTTTGGCTTGAATACAGCCTCAACCCGCTGACCTACTTCAATTTTACTAGGATCTCCTTCGTTAATTAAATGAATGAAATCTGTATCTGCACCATCGAGTCTTATTATGCCGTATGCAAAAGGAGGATCTAATGGCATGACTTCTGTGTTGTGAGTGATAACCGTAAATCCTTTAATCGTACCTTGATTTCCGACTTCGACCCATTCTTCCATTTTTTCAAAGCATTCAAAACAAACCATCTTTGGAGGAACAAATACTTTATTACATTTTGGACATTTAACTCCCATAATTTTGTTTTCCTTACCGATGTCTGTCATAAATTTTTCTACGTACGCTCCCGCTGTGTGTTTATAGGGAACCTTAATCCTACCTTTAAATACTTTCTTATCTTCGCTCATTTTTATACCTCCTTTATTCTTCTCCTTTGTTTAATAATGTTACAAATGGAATATCGTAGATATCTCCTTGTAATTCTGGTCTATAACTCTGGTGATCCTCTGGTAATTCGTCGCAAAATACAGCTTTAACGCGCTGGCCAATTTCGAATTTTTTGTAGTCAGTTTCGTCGCAGAAATGCATTAAGTAAGTGTCAGCGCCGTCTAGTTGGCAGATTAAATATCCATAGGGAAATGGTCTCATCGCACCTGTGTTGGGGTCAACAAAAGGATAGCCTACTACGGTGAATCCCTTGAGTGTTCCTTTTCTAGAGAGCTCAACCATATCGTCTACCGTCATCTCTACAAAGCAATCGGCACAAACTCCACGTGGAGGCATGTGCACTTTACCGCATTCTGGACATTTCGAGCCCATTATTTTCCGTTTTTTAAGTTCTTCGAAATATTTCACTGCTAGCTTACCAATTGCCCATTTATAAGGTAAATCTGTTTTCCATCTAATTTGAAATTCTCTTTCTTTCTTTCCCATTTTATGATCACCTCAAAGGTTTTGGGTCCTTGCCCAATACACATAATTCTGTCCATAAACTACCACCAAATCCCATACCGAGCGCAACATCTACATCGGGGATTTGTCTTTTTCCACCTCTATCCATGACTTGTATAGCAGCTTCAGCGAATCTTACTAAAGCCGTTGCTCCTATCGGGTTAGTACTCAAAACTCCTCCTGAGGGATTAATTGGCATCTCACCACTCATATAGCTAATTCCCTCGTCAAGTAATGTTCTACCTTTACCGAAATCACAGAAACCTAACGCCTCAGACCAAGCTAATTCAGTCCAAGAAGTAGGTTCGTAAATCTCAGCCACATCCAAATCTTTTATTGGATCTTCAATCCCCACCTTTTTGTATAGCTTTTTAGAAGCGATTGTGGCCGTAGGCAAATCATACATCAATTCATCGCATCCGAACGTATAGTAATGAGCGGTTGACACGCCTTTAAACCAAGCGGGGTTATCAGTAATCTTATAGGCTTCCTTTTCGTTGGCATAAATTACGGCGCACGCACCTTCACTTTGTGGACAACAATCGTGCAATCTTAATGGATACGAAATCATTTGACTACTCATAACAAACTCTTGAGTAATGTTAGGCATCTGTAGGTGCGCATACGGGTTGTTAGCAGCGTTGCTACGATTCTTTACTGTAACTTTCGCAGCAGCCTCCATTGAAGGTTCAACTCCATATTTCGAGGCGTAAATATTAGCCATAAGCGCAAGTGGACCCAAAGCTCCTGCTAAAGATGGTCTTTCCCAAACTGGATCGAAAGCGGTGATTATTCCCGTTGTGGCTCCACCCTCGTTAAGTTTTTCCCATCCAACGACTAAAACTTTATCGTAGATTCCAGAGGCAACGTTATAATACCCCGAAATACCTAATGATGAACCAGTGGTACCGCCTGTAGCGATTTTCACTACGGGTTTTAAGAATCCAGGAGCAGCGTCAATACCGCACCACATTTCCGAGAAATTGATACCTTCAAAATGATCCATTTAGCATTTAATATCGATACGATATTAAATATTACCTATAAGAATGGCATCAATATCTTTTGGTTCTAATTGAGCATCGTCAAGAGCTGCTTTAACAGCCTCGTATATCATTTCAGGGATATTAACATCTCTTCTTTTACTCCTAAATTTAGTTTGACCTATTCCTAC
>WJKD01000124.1 GCA_014729315.1 Promethearchaeota archaeon
GAACTGGTCGCAGCAAAATTAGTAATTGTACAATTTTTTATAGTAAAATATTCGTTTGTGTTTTCAATTAATATCCCACTTCCAGTCCCACCAGCGTCAATAGTCACATTTTCAATAAGATAAGGATGAGTCCAATTACCCGCTCCGCTGACGTAATCAAGATCGCGAGCAGCGTCAGACCAATTCCCGTCAATATGGATAAAATCAACGGACCAGTATCCTGAAAGTTTAGGTACTTCGGGAGGCGATGGATCGAGGTTCTTTTGATTCAGTTGTCCAAACGGTGGCTCGTTGGTAATAAGTGCAAATGATAGACAGCTCAGGAAAAAAGATATAAAAATCAAGTATATTATTATTTTTTTCATGTTGATTCGCGTTGCCAAGTATGTATTTTAAATTAGATTATAAATCTTCTTTAAAATCATATATTATTAATAGCTACCTTGACAATTATGTCATTTTCAATGTATATTCAAAATAAAAATTCATCTGTATGGTAGTAAATTTACTATGTGATAAAATGGGTAACTTTCATAAGATTTTTTTGAAAGGTTAATTTTTGATAGTTATAAAAAAAAATTATCATACATCTATCCTTAACAATGCCGAGTAGATTTTTACGGGCTTTCTCTCCGTTTGTTCGGATAATGCCCGAAATCAAAAACCCACAGCGGGAAGTTTCATTTAAGGAAAAATTTGTTTGGACCGCAGTCGTCCTCGTGATTTACTTAATAATGTCTAATATTCCCCTATACGGTGTACAACTTGAGGAAAGCACAGATTATTTCTATTGGCTACGTGTTATCCTCGCAAGCCAGAGGGGAACATTAACAGAATTAGGAATAGGACCAATTGTTACCGCGGGACTAATTATGCAACTTCTTTTGGGTTCAAAAATCATTAATGTGGATATGAACGATCCATACGATAGAGCGATGTTCAGCGGCGTCCAAAAGGTTTTGGCAATCTTTTTAACCATGTTTAACACGATTGCTTATATCATTGGAGGCGCCTTCGGTCAGCCTGAAGCAATAGGAATTCAAAACATAGTGCTAATATTTTTACAGCTCTTGTTCGCAGGAATCGTAATTATATTGCTTGACGAACTTCTGCAGAAAGGGTGGGGATTAGGAAGTGGCGTATCCCTTTTTATTGCTGCAGGAGTATCTGGACAAATTTTCTGGAACGCTTTTAGTTTTATCGAAGCCCCAGGTGAAGGGCGCGTTCCACGAGGGATTATTATCGCCATTTTTTATGTGCTTTTCGACGACGATCCCGCTACCAATCTTGACGATTTATGGATCCGAGGAAATCAACTACCATCGATTTTAGGCATCATTACGACGATCATCATATTTCTTATCGTAGTGTGGTTTGAAGGGACGAGGGTGGAAATTCCGTTGCAATACGCAGGCTATCGAGGTTTTAAAGGCAAGTACCCGATGAAACTCCTATATGTATCAAACATTCCCGTCATTCTCGTAAACGCCCTATACGCCAATATATTATTTTTCGGTCAAATTATCGCAGGACCAGGCTCGGGTTTGCGCGGCCAAGGATATGATTTTTGGCTAGATCTTATTGGAACCTTTGAATCGAGAAGTACGGGGAGTACCGGAGGCTATCTTGAGCCAACTTCAGGTCTCATCTATTTGATGTCTCCACCGCAGGGGCTTGACGCTTTGATCGACGATCCGATTCGTGCCATGATTTATTTGGTAATATTCGTATTCTTGTGTATCTCTCTGGGAAAAGTGTGGGTGGAGGTTAGCGGTCTTGCTCCAAGAGATATTTCAAGGCAGATTATCGATTCGGGCATGCAAGTTCCAGGGTTTAGACGCTCAGAAAAGATCATCGAAAGGATATTGAAACGATATATTCCGACTTTGGTTGTTTTAAACGGTATAATAATAGCATTATTGAGTTTTATGGCAGACAGTCTAGGCGCGCTTACGAGTGGCACTGGCCTTCTTATAACTATTGGAATAATACATCAATACGCCGAAACTATTAGCAAAGAAGCAGCGGCACAACAATATCCAAGTATGCGTGGATTTCTCGGATTGGATTAAAACCAGCGCACTGTTCAAAGTTAATTCTTTTACTCTTTTTACCGATGTTCCTACTTATAGAAACAGCTACTGATTAGTTTTAAAGATTAATAGATTCGAGAATAGTACCATCTGAAAGCAATAAATTAAATAAACGAATAAGATTTTATATTCGTAATTATTTACAAAGATATTAATTGTTGATAAAATAACATGATTATTATGATATTTCAAGATGGATCGCTTGGTTGGATGTTAAATCCTCCTGGCTCGATGCTTTTTATCTTATTCCTATCACTAATTGTATCAATCATTTCAGTAATATTAACGAAACTTTTAGTAGATACGGAAGAATTAGAGAGGAAACAAAAGCAAATTAAAGCCCATCAAGAAGAAAAGAAAAAAATCATCGAAATCGCAAACGAAGATGTAGATAGATATCGGAAAGCCAGAAAAAAATGGGAGAGAAAAGACATCATCCTAAAAAAAAGTCAACAGGGAATGGCGCTTCAACGATTAAAGCCAACTTTAATTACCTTCGTTCCGATGATCATAATTTTCGCCATTCTACGAGGATTATACGGAAACGACCCTGTTGCTGCAACCCCGATGAATCCCGAATTGTACGGAGCCTTGACTTTTTTCGTAAATCTGGCACTAGCCGATAGGGGTAAGTGGATAGGCGATAGTGCGTGGTTAAACTTTACAGGCTGGTATTTCATTTGTTCTTTAGGATTAAACACTCTAATTCAAAGAATCTTGAAATTACAAACTCAAGCCTCTGGTGGAATGGAACAAATGTTTGGCGGACAGAAATCAGCAGCGATGGAGTTCCCCGACATTTAAAGAAAGTAAACCAATCTTTTCTCCATTATCTTTTTTTAAAAGTTAGTAATTAAGGTTCTTATTAACGCAGTTAATTAATTCAAGAATGGCTCATTTTGATTAATTCTAATACAAAAATTAAGCCAAAAAAGAAGTAAAAAATTTAAAAAAATCTTCTTTTCATATTCCATTATTCTTAATGATTTGAGCCAGCACAGCTTGGAGCTCCAAGTTGTTTTAGTTTTCCCTCTAAGAGGAAAGAAATATTTTCTTCGATTGTCCCCGGAACTCCTTGATATAACTTAATTCCTACTTGTAAAAAACCCATGTATGGGCGGCCACCAATACCACCAACGATCATATCAGTAACAGCTCGATTTTTCATATTCATTACCGGCTCCATGCAACTCGAATGACCGTTGTTTTTTAGCACAAACGCCGTTTCTTTGGCGTGTTGATTAGTTATTTCAACGCCAACAAAATAATTGCAGTGGCCAAAATGTTGAGAAATTTGATCCGTCAATTCTGGCCCATCTGAGGGAACGCCGATTACTCTTTTCATTATCATTCACTTATTTTGAATATTATCCTAAAGATGATTTTAGATTTAAAAGAGTTTTTGACTTTAAAATTTACGCTTTATAGTTTAAAGTTTATTTAGCTTAAGATCTAATCTTTAAAAAACGATAATACTAAAGATTTTTTAGATCATACTAAATAAAGAAATTCGATATTGAAAGGATTACTATGAGGAAAGAAAGATCCTATTTAGATTGGAAACCAGTTATTTCAGCAGAAGAGGTTTTTTCCGATTTAATTGGCTTTGCTGAAATTAAAACGCGTAATGATAACGTATTTTGGCTCGAGATTAGACCATCTGAACAAGGAAGAACCGTTCTTGTTCGGCAGGGCAAAAAGAATTTCATCGAAACGGTGACACCCCAAAGTTATAATCTTAGAACACGAGTTCACGAATATGGGGGCGGCGTTTACGATGTAGACCAGAAATATGCTTATTTTGTGAATTATGCGGATCAACGTATTTATAAACAAAATTTATCTAATTATAAGGACCTAACCCCCATAACACCTCGTAGAAATAAAGATGGATCGTTAGGAAAGTACGGTGCGTTAACGCTTTCTCCCGATGCGAAATTTATTTTTTTTATCTACGAAAAAGAATTCGACGATAAAGAAAACAAGAATTTCCTTGCGTGTTTAAAAATTGACGAAGATCCTTCATTAGAGCCAAACATTATACATAAAGGATATGATTTTTACGGTGAACCTGAAATTTCCCCAAACGGCAAAAAATTAGCGTGGCTTTCTTGGAACCATCCTCACATGCCTTGGGACGAAACGGTCTTATGGATGGGATATTTGCGGGGAGGGGAGTTATTATCAGCAGAGAAAATATATCACTGTGATTCTCATTCAATTTGCTTTCCAAAATTTAACCCCAAAGGTAAATTATTTTTCGTTAAAGACGAAGCAAATAAGATTTCAGACGACTATAGGAACTGGTGGAATTTTTATTATTACGATAAGCAAGTGCTTCCTGCGACAAAAGAGCTAAAAGAATTTGGTCAACCTCTTTGGTTACTGGGACAGTCTCACTATGTATTTTTAGACCAAAATACAATAATTTGCAAATATTACGCTAAGGGTAGAGGATACCTAGGGATAATTGATCTATCAGAAGATTTAGAAAATCGATTAAAAAAATTTGAGAACTTACATTTTACTGAATATGGTTCGCTTAGCTTGCTAAACCGAGAGAATTTAATGTTTGACGCATCTAGCCCTACAGAAATTAATGCGATATATAGATATAATATCAAGAATCAAGAATTAACGGTTCTAAAAAAGTCTAGCGAGATTTCTCTTGATAAGGTATCAACATCAAAACCAAAATTAATTTCCTGCAAAATAGAGGATAATAATAGGACCTACGCTCATTATTATTCTCCCAAAAACCAAAATTACGAATCCCCCAAAACTCAAAAGCCCCCATTGCTCGTAATGGTTCATGGAGGACCTACAGCACGAAGTAGAACCTCACTCTCATTATCTTATCAATTTTGGACTTCTTCGGGATTTGCGCTTCTTGATGTGGATTATAGAGGGAGCACAGGATACGGACGAAGATATCGAGACGCTCTTAGGGGGAATTGGGGTATAATTGACGCGCAGGATATTAAAAGGTGTAGCGAAAAATTGAAAAAAGAAGGAATAGTAGCAGAGAACATGTGTGCGATTTCTGGGGGTAGTGCGGGAGGATATTCCGTACAGAGAGCTTTAACTATGTTTCCCGACTTGTTTCGCGCGGGAGCGAGTTATTTTGGTATTGGAAACTTAATTACTTTAGTTCAATTAACGCATAAGTTTGAATCGCACTATATAGATAATTTAGTGGGTGGATCCTTAAAAAGTAGACCTGATATCTATAAAGATCGCTCCCCAATTAACCATTTGGAGAAGCTTTCTGCATCTATGATAATTTTCCAAGGAAGTGAAGATAAAATTGTGCCTCCTCAAGTTTCAAGAGAAATGGCGGAAATTTTAAACTCAAAAGGTATTAAAAATACATATATTGAATACGGAGAAGAAACCCACGGATTTAGAATTAGGGAGAATAAGATTGATGCGTTAAAAAACGAATTTGCCTTCTATCGAGATATATTCAAGAAAAATAAATAAAAAATTCGGAAGAGCTCTATTTTTATCAGAATTAAATTACCGATAAGACGGGAACTTAATGATTATGCGGATATTTATCGTCCGCTTCTGTATGTATTTTTTCCACGCCTGAACCCTTTCCAGCTCCAGGAGCACAAAGACTTTCACCGCCTTCCAGGGTACCATCAAGAATTTTCTGTATCACACTCTGTACGCTTCCCGTCACTCCTACAATTACTTCAATCCCAAATTGATTGAAAAAATTCACTGCTCTATGGCCCATTCCCCCCGCGATCATATAATCGGCGCCTTTAGAATTTACAAATTGCGGTATGGATCCAACCGAATGACCTGGATTTGGAAACACTTCTTTACTTATCAATTTTTTATTTTCTTCGTCAATTGTTACGAATGTAAATTCGGGTGCCCTTCCGAAATGTGCATATACTTGTCCTGCGTTCGTACTAATTGCTATCTTTTTCATGGAAACATTCAACTCTTAAAATTTGATTTAAAATTTTCACTATTGTATGTAATGAATAATCATTCATAATTAATAATTGTTATTGTTTCAGTTTAAAATATGTAGTGATTGTTTAAGAGTTTTTAAATTTTCGAAAAAATCGGAAAAATTTTATTTTAGTAAGTATTTTGTTAAGTGTTTATCTTGACTGAAGAGATTCAGTAGGGATAAATTTTCGAAACATAATTTGGTGACAAATATGAGCGTATACGATATTGGACGAATTGTTGTTAAGACTATGGGTCGAGAGGCCGGATATTATGGCGTTATAGTAGATATTATTGATAAGAATTATCTTCTTGTTGACGGATTGCAAATAAGACGACGAAGAGTAAATTATAAACACATCGAACCTACTTCCGACACCATAGATATTAAAAAGGGTGCCTCGAACACTGATGTTGAAAAAGCGATCAAGGCAGCAAAACTAACTAAGAAGCTTAACGAAAGGATTTCTATTCCTTTAAAATGAGTTTAATTCATATTCCTGGAATTTTAGACTTTTTTCGTTGTTTCGAAGAGTTTCTTAAGTAATTTTTTTATTTCCAAAATAAATTTCTACCTAAATTTCTTTTTATCCTCCTATATTGCGAATTATTACCCTTTCAGATTTTAATTTGAATTGATGAAGCTTTTATTATTGCTAATATCTCTTTTCACTAAGAATTGCCCTATTCGTTTTCCAAATATTTTTGGCAAGTATCAAAAAGTCGTTTTATTTCTTTTTGGGTTTTATTAATCTTATAAAGATCGAGTTGCTCAAGTACAAACTTTGCGCTATGTTTATCTTTAACATATTTTCTAGGTGCTACGGAAGAAAAATAACTAACTTCCTTATCAGGATGATCAGAATTCTTTAACAAATTAGGAATAGCTGTTTTTATATCGTATTTTTTTTCTGCTAAATTGTATAAGGTTGCCGCTGCAGAATGCTTTACCTTATCGGATTCATCGAGTAATAACTCTGACAGCAGCTCGATCGCTTTTGCAAGGTCATAATTCTTAGAGAAGCTTGATAATATTGATGCAGATATTTGTCGTACGTAAACATCATCGTCGTTTAAATTGTTGATAATTATGGGAATCGCCTTAGATAAGAATTCCCCTTCATTATAAACGAAATTCCTCATTTTCTCGGTAGCCCAAGCTCTTATAATTC
The DNA here is from genome assembly GCA_014729315.1 of Promethearchaeota archaeon. The sequence continues at coordinate 7,238 of WJKD01000124.1, forward strand.
CGTTCTCGTGGTTAAGAAGTTTTAGATAATGATGGAACTGTTTTTCTTTCTTTTTGGCGTCGTATGGCAAATTATACTTGTTCAATACATTTCTAAAAGATATTTCTCTGAGACCTTTTTCTAATTCCCATCTTTCGTTAATAGAATATGTTTTTAATTCTTTTAAAATTGCTTGCGATTTTTTAGGCGTTGCGATGTCTTTTATTTTTTTCAAAGTAAGCCTTTTTATCTCCTTATTTTTATAGTTAAAATGCATTCTTAAGAGAGCTGGTATAACTGGACTGCTGTCTATTTTGCACGAAGAATATCCACAACTTGTTAATTC
>WJKD01000125.1 GCA_014729315.1 Promethearchaeota archaeon
CTCCGCGCTGATGGGAAGCTCCAAACCGATCAATCAGTTTTGCAACATCCAGATAAAGCGGCTGCCGTTCCTGCATTTTCATCCGGATATCGAAGAGCTGAGTAAATGGTGCAACAAAATCAGCGCCCGCATTGGCGTGCGGAAAATCCTGTTCTACCATCATTATCATTGCGAAAGCGATATGCTGGCAATAAAGGAAAAACTGGCGCTGGATAACGTGCAATCGGTGCACGAGCTGGAGGGGGGTGAGGAGGTGGTTTAGTGGGGGGTGTAACGGGGGCGTAACCAGCCGGGCGTTTTGGCCCCAAGCCACCCTTGAAACCGAACCAAAGTTGGCAAATGCGGCCGCGTACCATCCGGGCGATTAGCCCGGTCTGCGTTCACGCGGGGTTAGCCGCCATGATCACTTGATCTTTTTGCTATTCTATCAAGAATCATGACTATTTTTTCATCTGCATAATCTGCCAAATAATTTAACCATTGGAATCGACGAAGCGAAGTTGGAGGTTCAACATGATCTATACGCACCGGGATAAGAAATGCTTGCTCATCAGACATCTCTTGTACACGATCCAGAACAATTTTCAGTTCTTTTTGCACGTAGCCTTCTTTACTTATTGAGTTCTTAGATAAGATGAATAAAACAGCGTCTGCAACTTCAATCTCTTTACGAATCTCTCTCATCCAATCTTGGCCCGGCAATACATCTTCAATGTCAAGCCACGGATCGTATCCGGCGGCTTTCAAACTTGAATAAATATTTCTCACTGTAGGCAAATCTTCTCGCGCATAACTTATAAATACCTTAACTGATGCTCTTCTTTTGCGAATGGGCTCCCTTTCTTCCTCTGCCCTTAACCGTACAGCTGTATCGGGTTTCGGTTCCAAATCGTAGAGTCGAAAGATTTGTCTAATCAAATGTTCTCGAACATTCCTTTCAAATTCAATTGGTGATTCATATTCGTTAAAAAGCACTCCAAGATCAACTAATTCATCGCGAAATGAGAGAACTTTACGAAATTGTTCCCACTCATCTTTATCTGTTGTATAAAATTTTTCTGTTCTAAAATAGAACATTATTTTAGGGCGATTGAGAAGCTTATTATATTGATATGCTCGTTCAAATTCCTCACCTGTACCAGACTCTGCTCTATTTGTAGGAGTCCCAAATCGCTTCCACATAATGCCGACTAAGATATCAAAATCTCCAATTTGCTTATTAACAACATCTTGTACATCATCTCCGATATCAGGCCATGTATGAGTTTCCCATCTGACTGCCTCAATATCAATTCTTTTTTCTTTGCCAAATATCTGCTCATCACCAAAGATACGCCGCAATTCAGGAACTACAATTTGAGAGACAATATCCCTTTCTTCAATAACATCGCCTGGGGATGCAACAAAAATTTTTAAACTTGGCATATCTTTACCTCAATGAGTTTTGTTTATTGGCGGCTAACGATTGTATTCAGTTGCGCCAACACATTTATAGTCAATAACTTAAATAGAGAACGAAACAATGAGCGCCGTAGTTAAGTCAAAAAGAAACAGCACTTTTGGCGTCAACTGGAATACTGTGTTATACTTTAATTATGTTTAAACAATTATTTATAGATAAAACTGATTGTTTTTAAGAGCTAATTAATTCCCCATTCTTCCATAAATTCTAAAACCTTTTGTTGTATCTCTGAAGAACCATTTTTTAATAATTTTTTAAGTACCATAGCTGAAAGACCTTTGTCACGTTCCCAATATCCTTTAGCAGCATAAAATCTTACACCTTCATTTTTATTATGAATCCAAGATTGTAATATTTCTTCTCCTATTTTTGCACCTTCTGATTTATAATGTTTTATTACTATCTTAGAAACAATAGAAGCAAATTTCACTCGATCATTTTCATCACCTCTTTTAAAAGATTCAATCAAGGAACTTACAAATGGAATATATGGTAATGTTAACGATATTTTTGATAAAGAATCTTCGTCCCAGAAATTATCAAAGGTGAATTTTTCAATGATAGTTTTAGATAAATTATATGCATCATCTTCATTCTGATCTTTAAAGGCGTTTTGAGCAGTTTTATAACAAAAATTGTCAACAAACATTTCAATAAATATTGATGCTTGTTGATATGTAACAAGCCCTAATGCAATTTGACAAGCCTGTCCCCATTTATAAGGATTTGAACGCATAATATCTAACAAATCCCGTTTCTCTTTTTCTGAATCAAATAATAATACATTTATTATTTCACAAGCTAAAAAATAATCAAATATCATTTGATGAAGCCATTGCACAGAACTCAATGGACCATAATTATCATGATAATCACGATGTTTTACGAGAAAATTATTTGACAAAAGCTCTCTCCAAATATTATCGAAAGTAATATTCATATCAATTTCACCACGATTTCTTAAAAATTGGAAAATAACTTTTATCTGTTTATGTGCAAAATTTTTTGGGATAGATAAATAATAATCAGCTTTTATACTTTCGTAAGCTAACTTCCCAAGTATTTGTTCTTTAATCTCAATATTCAATTGGGCTGCTTGTTTAGATTTATCCCTTTCAACCATATGGAAGACAAATGTTCGCAACATTTTTGCTTTATTTGAAGGCAATTCTCCAGATTTTCTAAATTTGAGGATTATCATATAGAGATGCAGTGGAATTCTGGCCAAATTGACAAATGATGTTTCTTTTTCCCATATATCATTATTATAAAGATCAAGTTGTTGAATTAAGTTTTCAGCAGCATTTGCATCGTCCTTGAAATATTTTTTTATATAATCTGCGATACTATCCTGATCTAATCTTTGAATTTCAAAACAAGGTGCTGTTATATCAGGATAATACGATTGAAAAATTGGATCGTAATCAGGTGTACGACAAGTAATTATATATTTGTTATTTCGATATTTGTGAATGAAGTTCTCCAAATCACGACGTGCATAATCTTTTGAGTCGTATTTAGTTGGAAGTTCATTTATTCCGTCAAACGAAATCAACATATTGCCATTATTCAATTTTGCTTCGACGGAAGCAAAAGATTCATTCGTATAATTAAATTCATTTTGTATTAATTGACGTACAGAAAAGTCCTCACTCCAATTTCGCAAACTAACAATTACTGGTATTAGTGATTCTTCCTTCCTTATTAATTTATTACTTAAATCAACAGTTAACTTCCAAAGTGCTGTTGTTTTTCCTGCACCGGATTCTCCAAGTAAAATCACTAATGAAGATAATTGTGGAATTTCAAGTACAGGAACACGCTTGTTTTTCTGTTCGGATTTATCAACAGCAAATATTTCAAATTCTCTAAATTTTGCTAACAACGGAGTATATTTTTCTTGCCACTCATTGTGCCTTTCAATCATAAGTTTAGCATAGTCTAAAACATTAAGCTCAGGTGTTATTTCACCCAGTGCGTCAATATTTTGTTCTGAAGTAAGAAAAAATATATTTTTATGTAAATTCTTTAATTCTGAATATGGGCCATCCACGTAAGTTGCAAGACGTTCTAAATGTATGATTTCTAAAGTCCAGCCATATATTTGTAAAACATCTAATATAGTTTTATCAATATCATTAGCCGATATTTCAGAGGTTGTAACAAAATAAACTTGATCACAATTATGGTTATGATTTTTTATTTTATCTAAATCTTCAAATAATTTTTCTTGCCAATCTTTTCGAACAGAATAAGAAAAAATTGTATTATAGCTATCTTTCTTGCAAAAATGAATTGCATCTCTTCCTTTATCTTTGAAGCCTCCTAATGGATTTATTTCATTAAATCCTAATCTTATCATCAAATCATTACAAAAACTTTCAAAACCAAAATAATCTGTGATTGTTTGAAGCTGATATTTTGTTTGCTTAGATCCCATTGTTGCAAATATCCAGACGATTTTATAATTTTATTAAAAGTTAGAATAATATTATTAATACAAGATCGGATAGGTCACGGGGCTCGCACCCCGTTTCCCTCCTAAGAACTCAGCGTGACAGTTTCCCGTCACTGAGCTCAAGCATTTCAAAGGCAAACCCTTGTGGGATCACCCGACAATTAAATTCTAAATTTTTAAAGTCAACGCTAACGTAATGAAAAAAACTGGTCTTGTTTCCGTTCCTGAACTTTGGATTGCTTTACATCCACCAATCTTTTAAGCGGACCTGTCCGCCAATTTTTAAGGCGGATGAATCTGATGAACCGCCCTATGCGGAGCCGAACGCAGGGTGGTGATATCATGTTTTTAATCTTTTAAACCTATTGGCTTTGTCAATCGCATTCATATTAGCGGTGAATACATTTATCCTATCCATATAAATAAATTCTGCATCATC
>WJKD01000126.1 GCA_014729315.1 Promethearchaeota archaeon
CTATCTGAATATCCGATTTCCTCCATCACATATTCAATTACATCAAATATCTTCTCATCATACAAATATAAACCCGTAACGGCATAATTAGTCTCTGGCTTTTGAGGTTTTTCTACAATATTTTCTATTATATTTTCTTTACCTAAGCTAGCCACTCCAAATCGTTCTGGATCTTGAACTGATTTAAGAAACAGACTACATTGATATTTACTTGATTTCTCAAAATCTTTGAATTCTTGTGTAAACGTATCTTCAAAAATGTTATCTCCTAAAATCACCGCGACCTTATGACCATCCACTATTTTTTTTGTCAGATATAGCGCTTCAGCGATTCCACCCGCTCGTTGTTGATAAACGTAATTTAGGTGTGCGCCAAAACCACTTCCATCCCCAAGCAAGCGAACGAAATCTCCCACACTCTCCCCACCTAATACGATTGTGATGTCTTCAATTCCCGAGTTAGTTAAGGTTTTAATTACCTTAAAAATCATCGGCTCGTTATAGACAGGTAATAGATGTTTATTGGTCACTTGGGTTAAAGGCGATAAGCGTGAGCCAGTACCGCCCGCCAAAATTATTCCCTTCATAGAAGTGTCAACCCGTATTGTATTATTTCTTTTGTGTTTAAATTTAAGTATAAGTTGCTTTATTACTTGTTTCTTTGATATTTTAGCAATTTAGAATACCATTATGTAATATAAAATTACAATATCATAAAAAATTTTTAGAGCATCTTTCTAAAAAGAGAATATTGATAAATAGAGATGATATACTTCTGGATTGTTTTTTAGTCTTTAAATATTTATTCAAAAGATTGCCCATATGGATTTAGAAAAACTAATGAAAATACAAAAAATCACCAAAAGCTTGGAATGTTATGGTATATAAGAAGCTATTTAAGACATCAAATTTTATAATTGTATAATTTTATCACAAAAATTTATGATGTTTGGTTAATATTCTAATTAAATTCTATCCTCTCTATCCATACGAGTTTACTATTTTCAATTTGAGATTAATTTGATAAAAATGCATCAATATAATAAAATAAGTTTATTATTTTGCTTTATACTGTTATCATCGACTAGCTTTTTGGCTTGTTCTTTCTTAGCTTTACAGCTCAATAGTGAATCTAATTATTCTATTATTAATGAGTTTAATAGTTATGAGATCAAATTTATTGATATAAAGACTTCTACTACTCATAATCCTATTTCAATTAATGGGAATGAGGAATTTAACCAAACTGCGTTTAATAATGGATGGGAGGGCAACGGAAGTCTGAGCAACCCTTTTATCATTGAGAATTACACGATTTATGCTAACTCAGAGCAGTCGGGCATAGAGATTCGAAATACTAATGTCTCATTTATCCTTCGCAATGTAAGCATCTACGATGGGCGTTCAAATTACAACATTGGCTTTTATTTCAGCAATATTACCAATGGAAATATCACTGGCAACATCGCGAGTAATAATGCCGCTGGATTTTTTCTCAGAAGTTCCTTTAACAACACCTTCGCCGATAATACCGCAACTAATAATATAGACGGGTTTCAAGTAAGAGATTCTTATAATAATACCTTTATTGGTAATAATGCTGAATTAAGCATTGAATATGGCTTCTTTATTGATAATACCAATAATTTAACGCTTTCTGGAAATACATTGTCGAATAATACCGCTCAAAACAATGGAAAGCTAGGATATTATCTCAAAAACACCGGAAACAATACATTGCTGGATAATGTAGGAAACTATAACTCTGAAAGCGGATTTTTCTTGAGTAATTCTTCGGAAAATATTCTTTTCAATAACACCGCGAATCATAACTCGCAGCATGGGTTTTTTTTGAATTATTCGAATTTCAATGAACTAATGAAGAATACCGGAAATTTTAACAGCTTAAATGGAATATATTTAAAACAGAGTAATCATAGTACTATTACTTACAATGAAGTATTGGACAACGGTGCTCAATGTATAAGAGAAGAAGAGTGTGAAGGGAATACCATTCAATTTAACGATTGCGGGGAGGAAGCTTTTCCCATTTTTATTGATGGCAACGAAAATCTTAATGCCACGGCTACATCTGGCAACGGCTCCCTTTCTGATCCATTCATTATCGACAGTTTACAGATTGAAGCGATCAGTCAGCACGGAGTTGAAATCCGTAATACGAATCTATATTTTCTTTTACGTAATATTAAAGTGAGTAATGGCGGCTCAGACTATTATGGAATTTATTTGAACAATGTGTCGAATGGGCAATTGCAAGAAAATCAGGTAATTAATAACCGATATGGAATTTTCGTTGAGGACTGTAATAACATCGTTATAGATGATAATTCTGCGAGCGACAATATAAACGGGCTGTTTCTCAACTGCTCGTCTAATAATACCCTAATCGAAAATGAGATTAACAATAATAGGCATGGCTTTACAATGAGTAATTCTGATAATAATAGTATTTACAATAACACGGTCGTAGATAATAGCTATCTTGGATTTTATCTCGAAAATTCTACTCAAAATCTCTATAGCGGAAATATTGCTACGGGAAATCTTAACGGATTTACAGTTGTGTTATCACATTTCAACAATTTCACGGCAAACACCGCAAATAGTAATGATCAGCACGGCTGGCATCTCATCGATTCCAATAATAATCGATTGGTGAATAACACAGCAAATAATAATGATAAATACGGTATATATGTGGATGATTCGGTTAATACTACGATTTTGGGAAATACCTTGGAGGGAAATGGCTTAGGAGGTCTATATATCGATATTGATGAGGATGGACCTTACCCCGATGTGTTTTTAATTGCCTCCATTATTGCCATCATAGCGATAATAGGAATCGGAGGTTATAAGCTTTCCACTTTCATTAGAAGTATATTGAAAGAAAACCAAGAAGAAAGAACCAGTCAAGATAAAGAAACAAATCCGGATGGAAAGAAGAAATCTCGAATGGTAGATAAATCTAACAAGGAATAATTAAGATCTTTTACCCTAACTACAATTTAATAAAAATTATAACTCATATCTAAAGAAATTTCGGAAAATAAAATAATGAATTTCAAGATTTTTAAATTTAAGAGAAACAACTATCGTCTCTATTATCTGC
>WJKD01000127.1 GCA_014729315.1 Promethearchaeota archaeon
CAATTAAATTATAAATATTTTTGGCATTTGTAAACCCTATCTGACTAAATTTTGAAAAGGATCTAATCTGAATTTGATAATGGCAATAATTGATTCTTTTCGTAAAAAGAATTAAGAGGGAAGATAGTTTTTAGTGTTCCTTTAGAAAAAAATTGAAGTCTGAAATATTCTCATCAAATGGTTCATTTAAATAACATAATAATTCTTTCGGGTTCTATTTTTTACACAATATCGTGTAAAGCTAAAAGGTAGAATGTAACAGCTATAGTTGCCACTATAAGTAATATAGGTGAGACAAACCATATCAGCGTGGCAATCAGATAGAATAATGATCTTACTCCCAGCATCCAATGATTTTGAGCGGAAAGCAAAGTTTTAGTTGTCACTTCAATTCCTTTTACCTTACCTATAGCATATTCGTGAGGTTTCCCAGTTATTAGAATTGAAAGTCTAGCTGTATATCTGATTGATAAAATAAAATTAAATAAACAAAAAACAATAACGAGTAAATTTAACGTAATTTGAACCAAGCCAACGGTAATAAAAGAAAGTCCAAAAAAGCTCATATTATCAAAAAAAGTGGCATTATAGAAACCAACGAGAATTCCAAGGAGGATAAATAAGGCAGAAACAAAGGTAGAATTTGCCATTATAAAATTCCTTAGGGCTTGAACACCCGCAAGAGACGAGTTATCATCTACACGCGTTTGAACCCAATTTATGTAAATTAATCGAAATACGTGAAATTTATTTGGCTTTTTTCTTCTTCGCAAATTATTATATAACAATAAAAAATAAACGATAAAGCATGAAGCGAAAAAAATTAACCCAATCTCGTGCAGCATAATAAAACGCCTATTTATGATAAAATGTGAATTAATTCTTTTTAACCTTACTATGTTGAGAAATAAGCTTAGAAACAGAGGAAGATCTCTTTTTCAGACGCACGCGATAAAAACTAATAAATTGAAGAAAATTAAAAGGAAAATTGAGCTAATTTTGATGAAAGCAATTTTGAGAAAATGAATCTTGCTAGAGGGATAATAACATGTTTATTCCTAAAAAGATCATAATAATCGCTACAAATAATTGGAGTTGGATCTTCGGCATCTTGTAAGAGATTTTTGCGCCTAATAGCCCCCCAAATACTACTCCTATAGCCAAAATAATACCGATTAAGTAATTTATTTCACCAAAAAGGATTTTAATTATTACATTGAAGACTGCGGTGAAAAACATTATCCCAGCTGATGTAGCCGTGGAAGTATGAATAGATAAACCTAATAATAGATGACAAGAGGGAGTATTGACAACACCGCCTCCGATACCAAGCAAATGTGCTATAAATCCCGCTAAAATAAAAAAAGGAATCCCTCGCTTTAAATGTCGTTTAAATTCCTGGCTATCAATCTCAAAATCTTTGCAATATTTATCTACATCGTTTCCATTTTTCCTATCCCAAATAATTTTCAAGAAAAAATTACACGCAGTAATGATCATAATTATTCCAAAAATATATCTTAAAATAAGATTACTTAATGGATATAACAGTAGAAATATCCAACACGCCAAACTTCCTAAAATGGAAAATATAGATAGCGTGAGCGTTAATATTAAATTTACTCGATTTTGTTTTATGTGTAATACAAAAGCAGTAAAAGAACCTATTACCATCACTAATATTGAAGTGTCTCTTGCTACATTAAAAGGCATCCTCATGTATAAAACCATTATCGACACAAAGAATACGCCTCCTCCAGCTCCAGCAATAGTATTCAATGCTCCCACGATAAATCCAATTAATATAAGTATTAAAAATAACTCCCATGTTATTAACATGGTATAGAAAATATAGATTTATTTTTGTATCTTGGTATTGTCGTTTCAAAAGAGATAGGAAGAATTTAACCAAAACTATCTTTCCAGTTTCGTCAAATTTTCTTGGAATAAATAGATGATTATTCTTTTTACTAATTAAAAGTAGTTTAGGAAACAGAAAAGAGAAACTTTACTGTGCAGAATCAAATATTAAATACAATGATTAGAATTAAGTTCATTTTGAGTTAATCGATGAGACTCTAAGCAATGCTGTATAAATTAAATTCTTATATGCAATACAATGACCGTTTAAATTCCTATTTCTAAAACTCTATTTTAACAGAAGGCCAGATTATTCTTTCATTCTTGCATTTCGGACACTTGGTAGGAATTCGTAATCTTTTACCTTTTTGTTTGAAAACATATCCACAAGATGAACAATGTGGACGAGATACAACGAGTTGATAATTCTCGTATTTTAATGACTTAGATATACTTCTCAAATCTCTAATAAGACCTTTCTTACTCTCGTATTCCAATTCTCTCATAATGAATTCTAAATCTAAGGTAAGTCTCTGATCAACCAAAAGCTCTACTAATCGTTGTCTTCGAGTTTTCCAAGTATCTTCTTTTTTCATTTAATATCCCCTTCTCTATAACGAAGTATTCTTTCTGAAATGTTATGAAAACTTATTAAAATAAAGATCTCATTCGCTTTATTAATTTTTTTGTATTTGTTGAATTTTTTTTAAATTTAATGAGGAACAAAAATAACATTAAAAGGATTAAAGTCGAGATCTAGTTAAAATACTTTTATCATAAACTATGGATATTATATTTCAAAGGGGATACAATTAAATGGAAAATAACAAATTGAATCCAGCAAACCTCCAGAAGCCGCCTGAATTCACAAATTCGCAAAGAATCTCTTGGGGATTAGCAAGCTTTGGTGGTGCAATTATTAATGGTATTTACGCATCGCTATTACCCATCTTTTTCACTGATTATTTAGGAATGGTGGAATACGCAGAATTAATCTATATCGTGTCTATTGTTTACGCTATTTGGAACGCAATAAACGATCCATTATTCGGAATAGTATCGGATAGATCTAAGCTAAAAAAGGGACGTCGAATACCTTTTATGAGATATACTGCTCCATTCTTAGCACTATTTTTTATACTAATATGGTTTGCACCAGCGGGTAGTGGTCCTATAGTTATTTTCGTATGGATGCTAATAACCACTCTTCTTTACGATACAGCTTATACTATAATCTTTTTAGTATTCTGTGCGTTATTGCCTGAAGTTTCTGAATCCGAAATAGAGCGAAATTATTTACAAGTGTTTGGATCCTTCTTTACTCTACTCGGGATGATTTTAGGATTTGTTATCCCGGAAATGTTTCGACACGAATCAGAACTCCTACCCCTCCGAATGGCTATGATTGGCGTAGGAATTTTTGGAATGGCTTGCATTATCTATACGACTTACAAGTTCAAGGAAAGACCCGAATTTACAAAAGTAGATAAACCACTCGGATTTGTTGACTCTATCAAATACACTTTTAAAAATAAGTCCTTTCTAACGCTTGTCTCCGCAAACTTTATGAGCATCTTTATCCAATCCTTATTACTGGGTTCCTTGTTTTATCTAGCTGATTATGTAACTCAAGGCTCATCGCTCATATTACTTGTGTTTTTGTTTTTACCGTTAATATTAGGAATATGGGTAACTCCAAAAATGAGTAAAAAGTATGGAGTAGTGAGAGCAGATCAAATCCTCCTTTCGATTGGTGGAACGGGTTTGATTTTATTGACTTTTGTTCCCACTTATTTGATATATATTTGCCTCTCGCTTGCGGGTTTTGGTTTAACTGGACCCTTAGTTCTAACCACCGTTATGTGGGGTCAAGTTGCAGATGAAGACGAATTACGCACAGGAGTAAGACGAGAAGGGGTCTATTTTGGGATGAACGCATTGGTGACTAAACCAGCTCAATCTGTAGCACTGGTTATACCCGTAGCTTTACTCGCCTGGGCTAACTTCATACCTAGAACCGGAGGACAAGCTATTTTAAACCAACCATCAGAAGTCTTCTTAGCTATTAGATTATTCATGGGATTAATTCCGGGTATTGCTTTATTAGCTGAAGTCGGGATTCTCCAACTTTACCCTTTAAAGGGTGAATATTTAAAGGAAGTGCAAGAGAAAGTTCTTCACTTACACGCAGAAAAATCATCTAAATTAGAAAAAATGACTAAAGAAAGCGTTTAGCACTCTCTTAAAAAAACTTTTTTTTTATTTTATTATTAAATGGATTTCTTTATCCTTCTCATTGATATTAAAATAGAAGAAAGAAATATAAAGGAAAATATATTCATATATGCTTATAAATTAGCTCGGTTTTTGTTTTAACGCTTAAACGATAAATTAATTCCCCCAGTTCGGGAATTACAATTAATTTTCCGTTATTTAATTCTCTTAACGCATTTAGACAGCTCCAAAGACCATATTTATCGTCCTCTTCGGTGCCTAACGCATCGGTATATTTTCCTCCTGCCATTAAATAACCTCCTAACCCACCTATCGGTGGCCATTTCTTTAAGGCACCCTCAAAATCTTTTTCCAGCAATTGATTCATAATCGCAACCTTTTCCATATCACAAACACCTAAAGCTGCAGCTAGACTATATTCTGTGTGTGAGGCGTGTCCGGCAGAGAGCAAGATTCTCATGAAAAAATCAGCTAAATCTTCAGCTGTATCAAATCCATATTGAGGGCCATTATTCTCTATATATGTTTTTGCTAATTTCTTCACTTCCTCAATAACTAATCCCGCCTGTCTTCTAGATACTAAGGCTGTTACTGATACAAATCTCGAGAGATCTAACTCGCTTCGGATTGCTCTTTGACATTTACGTTCTATTAAATCGTAATTTCCGCCATGTCCAATAATTAGCATAACTCTTGAAACTTCTTCACCTCTAGCTCTTAATAGTTCGATAAAATACTTCATGAATTCAACTGATTTTTGATAAAACTCCTCCCATGGGATATAATATGGCGACCATTCCTTTGCGATGTCTCCAACTCTGTCTGTCGTATAAGGGATATGAGCAACATAGCGCTGACCAGTTGTAAACTCTAAGTCGTTTGCAGCCTTTTTTGCGTGAAGGTCGTCAATATTACGGGGTAAAGCTAATCCGTGCCCTTCGTAGGGATTACCAACGGTAAATAATACCCATTTTGATTCTTTTTCCTCGAAGGGACCCCATTTATCCATCTTGCCTTCTAAATTGTATTCAGACATTTTAATTTACCTTTGAAATATTATATAATTGAATATAATAATTCATTTGACTATTAATTCTATTATTTAGTCCTTTCATTCCTTCTTTTTATTCTTTATAGCTTATCAAGGCAAAATTGAGTAATATTGGAAATTATGTCCTTATATTAAATTCTCTTTTACGAGATTTTAAAATTAATCTACGAATTCTGCGATATGTGAATTTTTATTTTAAGCACTCTATTTTTAAGCACTATCTTTTTTTAAGAGTGGCAGATAAATCTAATGGTATTTTTAAAAAAAGAAGGTGGAGGGGATGGGATTCGAACCCACGAATTTAGGCCAATAGACATAAATGCTTACTGGTGGCCTATGCCACTGGATCTTAAGTCCAGCACCTTTAATCGGTCTTGACCCATCAAGAGACAATATTAGACCTTTGACCAGACTCGGTAACCCCTCCAACGCAAGACCTCTAAAATCGTGCCCGTCTGGTAAGCACCATTTTATTTTTAAATATGAGAGGTGTTATTTAGCAA
>WJKD01000128.1 GCA_014729315.1 Promethearchaeota archaeon
ATTAACTCAAAAATAAGTGTGGCCCTACAAGATGATAGTACGAACTAATCAAGAAAGGCTATATTAATAAATGTTTCAACTTAATTTCCTAAATTGATCTTTGAGTAAATTGATCTGGAGGCTGAATCGGTATCGCTTCTACGCCCCGCAAGAGATTGCGGACGCTATTCGAGCAGTACAAAGGTTTAAGGGGTGGAAATTTGCGAAAGAAGAAGGATACCACGAGGACTGGAACGAAGAATATATGAAAGGGTATCACGTGGTAAACGGGCTCATCCGCACCCTGGGCTTTGATCCGCTCACCTTCACTATTTTGGAGGACAAAATATTTGAACGGAAATTCATTAAAAAGGAATCCTATAACAGACACCACTTCAGACAAGTAAAGTGGAGAAAAGAACAGATTGATGTGAACGATATCGTCCTAACCACTCGCACTATACATCACAAATACGACAAGTTCCTTAAAATGCCCGACGGAGAAGCGAAGATTGAGGCACTATTCGAGGGACTCTATAAGATGAAACACTTCCAAGGGCGGCTCGCCAAGGCGGACGTCGAACAAATCTTTAAGGGGAATGAATGGGTACTTAACGACCCAGATGTGGGATGGTTTAAGAATCCTAATAAATTTCAAGACAATATAGATAAATTTAACGATCGAAAAGAATTAATAAGTAAAGAAGGAGAAGATAAGTTTATTGAGGATGAATATGAAATCGTAAACGAGCGCTTCTGCGGTGGTACTTCCGATTTAGATCATTTACTTTATCGCCCCTTTGGAGGTCAAGATGGTCGCTTAATGTAATATTAAATAAGTTTATTTTAAAAACCATAATGGGTTTAAATATTTGAGAGATTTTAATAAATAAGATGAAAAAGAAAAAAACAATAATTATAACTAATCCATTCTTACAAAATGCTAGGAATTTCCTCCGAAAAATCATTGAAATATCTGTGATCGAAAGAAAGAGGGAAATAAGGCAAGAGCAAAAACTTGTTAAAAGTGGAAGGAGCATTAAAGAGTTATCAAGTAAAGAGTTAGAACAATACAGAGCTCTTCAAAAAACAGAGGAGAATTGGAAAACACTCCTTGTAAGTTCGCTGTGTCAATGCCCAGCGTGTAATAAAACCGAAAGTAATATGACTTACAACACCTACGACGGACGATGGTATTGCAAGGAATGTTATGACGGAAACAAGGAATTTCACGCCAAAAGAGGCAAATCCTATTATTTCCCTTAGAGGTCATTCAACCTTTTGGAGAAGTTTTAAATTTCATAACTGCCATATCCTCTTATTTATTTGTATTTATACTTTGCCCTAAATTGATAGTTCACTCTTTGTTGATTTCCAAAATGGATCACATTTCCTTGATTTCTCGTCGGTTATTCCACTTTTTTTTAATGTGAATAAATATTCACAAACGATAGTCCCACTTCTCTCTTGAGAGATAGATCCATGTGTTTCTGAATATATATTCAAAACACTATTGGAAAGTTCTCACTTTTGAAGAAATTTTTAATACTGTTGCGAATTTCAATAAAATGTTAAGTTTTTAATAAACTTAATGCAAATTTATACACAAAAAAGTCATTAAATTAATGAACAAATGGAGAAAATAGAGAAAATGAATGAATCTAAAATTCCGGTTGCATTTTTACAAGCATCGGACTGTTGGGGCTGTCACCAATCCCTATTGAACGCTCATTTAGGGTTGCTTGACGTACTTCCAGCACTCGATATTGTATATTGGCCCGCAGTTGTAGACTTTAAACATGACTCGTTGAAAGCCAGAGAAGACGGAGAAATACTAGTAGGATTCGTTGAAGGTAGCGTGAGAACTCATGAAGATGCCGAGAACGCAAAGCTTATGAGACAAAAATGCCAGTTAATCATCGCATTTGGATCTTGCTCCTGTTACGGGAATGTTCACGGTTTAGCTAATCAATGGAGCAAAGAAGAAATAGTTAAGCGTAAGTTTAGCGAAGTTGAAAGCATTGCCGATGATAGTGGTGGAGAACCAACGGAACATGTTCCTGGATTTAGAGATGTAATCACTCCTCTTGACAGATACATTAAAGTTGATGCGTATATTTCGGGGTGTCCTCCGAAACCTGAACAGATAGTTAGTGCTGTTCAGTTTTTACTGGGACAAAAACCATTTCCGAAAGCAGATCAACCCTTTTGTAATTCTTGTCCGTTAAACGAAAGTGGATGTATCTTGGATGCGGGAACACTATGCTTTGGGCCGATCACTAGCGTGGGCTGCGAACTTAAATGTCCAAGCAAGGGAGAACCTTGTGTTGGATGTTTCGGACCATCAACATCGGTTCACGCTCGAGCAGAGAAATTAGTAGAGAAAGCGAAGAACCTTTCGAGTGTTTCCTCCGGCGAAAGGAAAGCTTTATTTGAATTTCTTTCGCTCTTTCTAAGCGTCCCCCTAATGGCGGGATTTGATTTAGATGGAGACATTTTGAAACAAGTGAAGAAAACCGGCGAAGCAAAGGTTCCGTTAGCAGATCTTCCGGATAAGACTATGGAAGTAGCGAACGCAGCTTTAGCCTATTTACGAGATAATCGAGACTTCCACGAAGCTTCTACAGTGTGCGATACTTGTCCGAGAATTATTGGAGAAAAACAACCCGCTAAAATTAAAAGAGATTACGAAGGTCTTCCAAACATGGATGATTGTTTAATTAACCAAGGATATATTTGTATGGGGCCCGTGACTAACGCGGGATGTGGCGGTTTATGCATGCGCGTAAATGCACCATGCACTGGATGTTATGGACAATCAGAATGGAAGGTGGATCAAGCAGAGAGATTTGCTGAAGTAGTCGCTCGAGATTTTAACACGGGATTGACTAAGGAGCAAATCTTAAGCCAGGTGAAAGATCCAATCGGAACATTTGAGAAGTTCACTTTAGGAGCTAGAGAAGAATTTAAAGGAGGTGCCAGTTAAATGGTTAAAGAAATAGAAGTAGAACCGGTCAC
>WJKD01000129.1 GCA_014729315.1 Promethearchaeota archaeon
CTGCCTGGCAGAAAGTGCAGGCAGTAGTTTTTCTTCCTGCGATATTCTTCGAGTATCGCGGAACTCCCCAGAAGGAGAGGACTGCCAGGTTCGTTGTTTACAATTTCAATATTTTAAAACACCACAAATGTAGTAATGGATACGTACATCCAAATCTTAAATTTTATACAATTTAAAGCAATTATGAACTCGATCGCAAAGCCTTTTTAGATTTATGCCTTTCATCAAGTGCGCAAATGATAAATGATGAAAATATTTAAATCATCCTAAATTCCTTTCAAGGAACCTGCAGTAAAAACGTAAAATCCATAATTACTTCCCAACCCAGCCCCGGCTTAGTCCAACCCCGTCCGCCAACTGGCGGATCGACCTTCGCTGCGCTCTGGTCGAGTGCAACGCTTATTCGTTCGCTTATTCGTTAGCAAGTATTCACGATTTATTTTTTAAATTCTTTATAAATATTACAGTGTTTTTAATTAGTGATAATAAATCGTTATATGTGAGAATGGTAATTGCCGGTACCATTCTCTCCTTTCGTCTCATTATTTTGATCTCATTAAAACTAAGATTATATCCAATTATCAAATAACATCGAGGATTATCGAAGTTCAAACCTTTTTCACGATATAAATAATCTTTATTATTATGTGAAAAATATAAATATTGTTCTGCTTGGTTCCATGCCTGATCAAATGCTGCACGAAATTTCATATCCCCTCTGAAAATTGGTAAGAATGGTTGTTTTATCTCAAATATGTCTCTTGTATTATCTCTTACCCTAACACCAGTGAAATCAGGAATGTTTTTATCATCTAGATTTATATGTGAATCAATCTGTTTATATTGTGCGCCAAAAACCCAGGCATTCTCTTTTAAAAAGAATTGATATTTACTCTCGTCTTCTTCCTGTTCTAAGATTAGTTTTTCCAATTTTAAATATGTATCATCTAGCTCATTTGTAGATTTAGGTACGTTAATATTTTTAGGTAGATTTTTTGCCTCGTCTACATCAATAAATAATAGGTCATCTTTTTGAATCTCATGCCCACCACGAAAATCTCTAGCAGCAACAGCGAATTTTAATTTGCCGTCTTCATAGAGACCGATATTGCCTACAAACCGATCTTTTCCTTGAGTAAACATAACACCATTATCATACCATTGAAAATGAAAAGGTGATACAAATAATTCTTTTTCATTCAACAAACCTGGCATGCTACAATTAATAGTAATAGCATGCCTTAGTAAAGCTAATAAATATAGTCTATTCTTATTTTCAAGGAGGTAATCATATAATGTTTGTTTTTTATCTTGTTTTTCCTTATGAATTGATTTAAGTAGCTTATCGATATTGCCTTTCCCAAGATATTCCCTAATTTCATTGTCAGTTAAATTTTCGATAATGCTGGCAATTTCATCAAATAAGTTTGTTAATTTTTCTTTAAGAATATTATCCATATTATCTTCTTTTACTTACTAACGAGACTGTCGAAAAAGTCAATTTGAAGGAAACCTCATCGACAAATCAAGAATATTTTTAGATTTTCCTTTTATTTTTAATTTTTTGCAAAGTTTTTTACCAAATGAGCACTATTTAAAGAATCAGAACAAAATCACACGTTTATTTAATAAACCATGCCGTACCCTGCAATTTTTTCAATATTGTGAACTAGCGCAAATAACTTCCATTGGATATCCACTTTTACCCTTGTTCGTAACGTAAATCGGTCCAATCGTTTCTGCGTTCGAATATTGGCAAAGACCGGTTCTACAATGACCAAACGTTTACTATATATACGACGGCCTTTGAGAGTATCAATTTTTGCTTTCATTTTTTCAATCAGGTTTATACTCTCTTCTTTTGCATGCTCCAGAGGAACTAATAAATATCTGGCCTGTGTTTCAGGCATAGGCAAATATTTCAACCTTAAAGGACACACGAAACAACCATCCGACTTTGCGCGGTACATGTCATAGATAATATTGCGTATCCGTTGTGCGCGTGCTTTTCGTTTTAACATTTTTCTGTTTTTACAAACAAAACATTGTCGTTTATGATCCCAGGAAAAATCATCATTTGTAAAGATATTTCGGTTATGAACCGGCCTTTTGGGTTTCCTGTGGTTAATTCCGTCTTTAAAGCGATCCCGATCGGCAAATCTAATATCGCGTTTACAGAGATGAATCGATTTTATTCTCAACCAATTCATGAATGGCATATTCCAGAGTTCCCGGTTCGAGTTGATCTTTCAAAGCGATGGGAATCATAATCATCTGGTCATAATTGTAAGGATTGAACTTTGCCATATTTTTCCTTGAATAGAAAATTAATCCCTTGGCAGAATATAATGTGAAAAATTGAAACTTTCATCATTATATTGAAAATTATGGCTTTTTCGACAGTCTCAACACCTGGCTAACCTGCGCGCAGGCCAACCCCGCACATAATTTCAAAAACCAAATGAACCTGAAAGACCTCCAAATTTAGCCAAACCGCACGCGCCCTGCGCGTCAGGTTGAGCCGATTGTGTGTGCCCGGCATGGCGCATGTATGTTAGTTATAATATACATCGATTATCCAAAGGGTGCAAGTCCCTTATGGGCGAGTTGGCGAAGCCCATTAGTAAGCCGCAAGGGTGTCCCGGGCGACCGGGAATCTGAAAGAAGCGGGACTACAAGAGTCTGTACGGACGAACAGAAACTGCATATGAGGCATAGCTTTGTGGGTGAGCAACCACATCATTGTAAAGCCCGAAGCCAACAAACTTAGCTATGTAGATGCAGCCGAGATAGACTCAAGGATAAGCGTCTTACCCGGGGAGATCTGTCATATGTCGCGCCAGCCGTTTACGACTGATTGGCCGACAGTATGATGAGAAATCATCAGTGACAGAAGTCAGCCGAAGCCATAGTAGCCAAACGCCAGTGGTAATGCGCTGGACATGGTGAAGGGCTGAACATGAACCCGTTCCGGATTGATTTGGGATGGACATGGACGAATGGTAGAATCCAAGTCCAGTTCAAGCCCATTTTAAGAAAGAACACAGTAAAGAAAGGAAATCATGATAGCATCAATCCTTTCCAAAGAAAACATGACGAAAGCGTTCCACCAGGTACGAAAGAACAAAGGCGCCGCCGGAGTAGACGGCATATCGGTAAACGATTTAGCCGCTGCTCTGCGTCAACGCTGGCCTTCAATCAAACATCAGGTGGAAACCGGAAGCTACCAGCCCGATCCGATACTGGGCGTTGAAATACCCAAGCCAAACGGCAAGAAACGACTTTTAGGAATTCCCACAGTCGTTGACCGGGTATTGCAACAGGCGATACAACAGCAACTCAGCCCAATTTTCGAGCCGGACTTTCAAACGCACAGTTATGGTTTTCGTCCCCATCGCAACGCCCACCAGGCAATCCTGCAGGCATTGGAAAATATCAATGATGGTCATCAAGACATCATTGATATTGACCTGAAAAGCTTTTTCGAGGAGGTTGATCATGAACTACTGATGACTTTAATTTATCGAAAAGTCAAATGCCCGCTCACCCTGAAACTGATTCGAAAGTTTCTCCGCGTGCCAATCAACATCGAGGGCAAGCTGGTGAAACGACGAAAAGGTGTTCCGCAAGGCAGCCCGCTGAGTCCGTTGCTATCCAACATCATACTGAATGAGCTGGACAAGGAACTGACAAAACGCGGTCACCGCTATGTGCGTTACGCCGACGATTTCAGCATCTATGTGCGGAGTAAGACAGCTGCTCGGCGAGTAGGAAACAGTATTTATCTGTTTCTCAAAACCCGGCTGCGTCTGCCAATCAACCGCACGAAAAGCGGAATTCGTCGTCCGAGCACGTTTTATCTGCTCGGTTATGGGTTCGTGCCCGTGTTTCGAAAAGGCTCAAAGGGAACGTATCAACTTGTGGTAGACCGCAAGGCTCTCAGGAAACTGAAAGCGCAAATCAAGGCTATCACACGTAAGACGATCCCTGCCAGCTTTGATGAACGCATCGCACGGCTGAATCTTTTGCAAACAGGGTGGATCAATTATTTCAAATTAGCCAACATGTACGGCAAATTAAGAGATATTGATGTCTGGATTCGCCGACGTCTGCGTGGCTGCATCTGGCATGACTGGAAGAAGCCGAACCGAAAGATGAAGAATCTTACCCGTTTGGGAGTACCTCCGGGCATTGCTTATTCATGGAGCCGTACCCGAATGGGACGCTGGGCCGTTGCCTGCAGTCCAATTCTGAGCACGACAATAACAAATGCCAGACTGGAACGCAGGGGGTATGTGCCAATGCTATCGTATTACCTTAAACTGACTCATGGTTGATGAACCGCCGCTTACGAGACCCGTACGAGCGGTGGTGTGAGAGGCGCACTCCGGTGGGAAACTACCGGAGCCGCCTACTCGATTATGCTTTTTCTGGTATTTCCAAAACACCATTGCCAATGATTAACGGTACTGCTGAAAAAGCAATTCTCTTAAAGAGTAGAAATTTTTTGATTTTTTCAATGTTTCTAAGTACCAGTATCCCATTTTTGGTAGAATCGCCAAGTGAGTCTGCCGCTGTTGCGGAATATATATAGTGAGTCTTTAACTTCAGATTTGCTGTCCAAGTCGCAAACTTATTCTTAGCGGTTAAATTTGTTTCAGAAAGTGGAAATTGGTTATACATGCTTGGCGGATAGACTTTGCCTTTTAAGGGGGCTTTAAATGATACCAATGCCCCGTCTAGCTTTAATAGATTTGGATTTTCTAGAAGCATTAAACTGTCTAAATCATAACAACCTTTGCAAATTAAAAGACATCGTACCATTATTTGACACCAAATTTCATATAGTTGTTTATACTGAGGTGGTTCAAATGCTCGGTGGTCAGGAAACAGAGGATCGTTTTCGTGTCCTTTTGCTTTGTCAAATATCGTGGGATGACTCGTCCCAATTAGTATTTCTCCTAAGAATCTCTGTACTGTAGGTGTCAATTTAGTATTTGGTTCTAAAGAAACGTTAAACCCTTGTTCTTCTCTTAGATTATTTTCTTCCTTCAGTTCCTCAAGCAAAATTATATAACATCTTTGTCTATCGTTTTCATTTAGCGTTGCATATGCCTGTCTAATCCGTTCAGCATTATTATAGTCAACCATGAAAAAGGATGTTCGAGATCTTGCGATTATATGATTTAGATCTTCGCACTTTTTCTCCCAATCGCTTTTATATTTGGAAACTTGTTCTGGTGTCAAGCATGCAGACAAACCCAATGGAGCTGTGGCCTTGTCATGATGATTAAAACATAATACAGCAAGGTTTTCCCATCTATTGTCGCTGTTATCAGAGTTTATATGATGTACTTGCACATTTGCTTTGGCACAAACACAACACGCATGTCTGTTGGCGATAAGTATTTCTGTTTTAAGCTTATCTGATAGTTTTTTTCGTTTACCCATTATTTACTTTCAAGCATAACATATTACTTATTAGATTACCATCAAGAAACTGTATATAACAGATTGGAAAAAACGCCTAATTCATGATAAAACATTATTTTAAACAAGCTTTGTCAACTATCATATCCAGCTTGATTTCCGGCAGGATATGATAGATTTTCAAAATCGAACAAGTCATTTAATTTCAGTACATTATAGAATCTTGAATATTGAATATCAAGCGAATTAGCACGAGCGTGATATGATTATTTTCAATATAAAGCAATCGTTCATGCTGCAAAACCTCCCGTATTGCGAAACGAATCAGTAGTCATACTTTTCGCCATTCGTTTGCCACTCACCTGCTCGAATCAGGTTATGATATCAGAATGGTACAACAATTACTGGGTCACAATTATCCGGATACCACCATGATCTATACCCACGTCATGCGCAAAGGCGCTCTCAGTGTCAAGATTCCGTTAGATATATAAAGCTTGTTGTTTTTTCCGTCTGTTTCCCCAAATGCCTGTCACCGGATAACCCCGTAGAATATCATCACATCTATATAAAATATACGGTAACAAAGTGCAGATGCCGAACAAATGCTGTCAAAAGATGCAGTTAAAATTAAATGAGGAAAATAAAAAAATGATGCTTGAAAATCTATATGGTTTAAACAAATCTATATAGCTGTAAAAACCCAGGTCGCCAAATCATATGAAAGAGCTGTGCTGCTTCCCTCGCTTGTTTTTTGCGGCCCGACGTAAAAACAAAAAGGCACAGTCGATCCTCAACAATCGGGCTGTGCCTTGGTTTTATTTTTCATAGCCGTCCCCTCAATATTTACAAACAAGTGTAAAAACAGCATATTGTATCTATTTAATTTAAAAAGGTCAAGGAAAAAGAGTATTTGCAATGATTTTTTTCAAATATGGTTTTCGGTCATATAGCTTGCTTTTTACTGCCCCGGATTCGAATAGTGCGCAATGGTCAGGACTTGTATCAATCCCTCCGCAATGATGAGCCCGTACTTTTATGAGGATCAAGGTCGGACCGAATGGTAATATTGTTTATAGTGAATATGGAACCAAAAATATCAGGGTTTTGCTCTTACAGGGCCTTTTTAAGGTCAAAAAGCAGGCTCTAAGAGCATTTTGGGGCCCATTGCAAGCCCTAACCGATTGTTTTTAATGTATACAATTAGATCCGACCCCGGTAAGACACTCCGGTCTATTGGCCGGAGCCGCCTACTCAATTAACCTAAAATTTAACAACTATACTAAAAAAAAATTAAAATGGTAAATCACCACTCTCCTCATAAGAGAATAAAGCTTGTTCTTCAAAATTTTCAAAATTTCCTTTAATCTTTTCTATCCAAGCAGATGGAAATAAAAATTCTCCACTTACTAAATCGTAAAATCTTTTATCTCCTTTTTTAAGGCCCTTATTAATTACATTTATTAAAGAATTCTCAGGCTCTTCATCAAAAACTAAAATTGTATTACGAAAATATCTGATTACATATTCAATTTCTTCGCAATTATCTGAAGATAATTTTTTTATTAGTAAATACCTGTATTGATCTTTTAATTTTAAATTATCTACGATATTTGTCAACCAGGTTCCCAATGAACCAGATTTACAATGGTTTCTATTTGAATCAAAATAACCATTTTCAAAAGATTTAATTAATTTGTTTTCTGCTCGTAAACGTGCAGCTAACTCCAATTTAGACCAATTATCACCTTCGAATACACTCGTAAATACTCTAAAATCATGATCTTCATCGGAAGTTTTTAAAATATTAGAAACAACTCTTATAAACTCATCGTATTGTTCATCAGTTAACATTTTTATAAATGCTTGTATAATATATGAATATTTACTTGGTTCAGCAGATTTTCTTCGGTAGAGGACTTCCATTAAAACATCAAATATTTTTTTCTCTGGAACTTCCTTTACCAAGAGTTCAGCATATTCATCTGATTCTACAAAATCTGGATCAAAAACTCTTGAACAAAAATCACTGATCTCAAATTTTGATTTTGATTTTTCAATCATTGATAACAGATAATCGATAAAAGATAGCAAAATATCACATGTTTTTTTATTATCTTCAATCTTTTCATGCGCTCTTGGATTTCGAATTGCTTGAAATATACCTCTTAAAATACTTTCTATACCTTTTTGTTCATTTTTCTCAGATTCAGTTCTAAAATTGTTTATTTTTAATAATGGAGATATACCGCCGAAGACCTTTCCAATTAAAGCAATCCCATCAAGTTCAACATCTGTCCGCTCTCGAATCGTTTCAGACAATAAAAATATTGCATCTAAAATGGCTCCTGTATAATTTTCAGCTTCATAATTTTTGCTAATAGATTCCCACAATCTGTCTGATATTTCATGTTGAAATAAAAAATACATTTCATCTCCATTTATATTTAATCATGAATAAGGCTAAC
>WJKD01000130.1 GCA_014729315.1 Promethearchaeota archaeon
AACTACAAAAGAATTAGAAGCTCTTCTCGACATTATGATTTTTAACGGTGATTTAACCGCGAAAATTAGGGGAAATATTCTAATCTTTAATCGGAGAGAAAATGAAATTGATATCGGAAGTAATCATCTTGAATTAGATTCAAGTAGTCCAATGGCTCCTCTTTTTAGCCATAATAGAAATGAAGAGATAGAAATCACCAGAGGTGGAGATTGGAAAATTTCAAATGATCAAAGTGTGTTTTATTTTAAGATTAAGGTTCATAATCTTTCAAAATATGTCCTAAGCAATATTTATATTATTATCACATCTAAACCAAAAGGCTTGAAGCTTAAAAAAGATCGATACAAAATTGATACTTTAAATCCAGGGTCTTTCGAAAGTCCTTCCTTTAAGTTTAAGGCAAAACAAAGCTGCGTAGGCGACGACATAAAAGGTGTGGTTGCATTTAACGATCAATTCGGTAATCAAAAAACTCTACCAATACGACCTTTTACAATTAAATATGTGTGCAATCTTTTAACAAAAAAGAAAGTCTCTAAAGCCGAATTCGATAGCGAAACGATTCGGATGGACGATCAAAAATTAATCATCGATTGTGAAGGGAATGTGGAGAGTATTAACAATAGAATTCGGACTGTTTTAGACAGAAATAACTTTTATCTTTTAGAAGAGGAAGTAGATTACAACGATAGAACTATCAAAAAGATTGAGGGATACGCTCAAGGAAAATACGACCAAAGAGATGTGGCTTTATCTATAATTTTGAAGCAATTAAAGCAGAACACCCAAATGATAATTAAAGCGATGAGCTACGAAAAAGAAAAATTAATGGATATTTTAAAAGACATCAGTCTCCAATGTGACGATATTAAAAGCGATATAGAATTCTTAAAAGAATATATTCCTCAAATCGAGGAGATTTTTGATAGAATTGACGATTTAGAACAATTTTTAATAAAGAATTTAGGTTCAGATTTTAACAAACTAAAATACGCATGGCAAAGCTATAAAGAAGGCAAGATAAGTAAAAAAGAGCTAATATTAGAAGGAATAAAAGTACTCGGTAAAAAGTTTGTCATGACTTTTATAAAACGCTTCACACCTTAGAGAAAAGAAATACAATAAATTTTTTTGAAATATTCAAGCGTTCTCATTTGAGATATTGAATGGTCTTTTTCCGATTTAGAAGATATTAACTTATTTCTTAGGATTGACACGAAAAAATAAGATTTATAAAACAACTAGAGTTAATAAATAACCATAGTTACCAAATGTAAATTGGTTGTTTAAATGAGCGAAATAACCGAAGCTAAAACAGCTTTAAAAAAAAATATTGTTACAATTGACGAAATCAACGGGCTGAACGCAGATTCTTTACCTAAATTAAAAGAATTTCCGAGTAAATTATTAACGCTTATTGACGAGTTTCAGCAAGAAAAGAACGAGAATGTAAATACTATAGAATCCAATAATGACGAAATCAACTCTTTAAAAACGAAGATTTCCCAGAATGGTCGCGAAATTTCGAAGTTTGAAGAAGAAATAAAAGATCTGACCAATAAACGCCAAGAATTATTAGATAAGATCCAAGAAGTCCAAAAAGAATTGACAAACACTCAAGAAAAGATCAGAGCAAAGAAAGAAGAATTAGAGAATAGAGAAAACAGATTGAAGGAATTAGAAGCAAACGTCCAGGAGCTGAAAACAATCCAAGAAAAATTCGACGAGCAATACAACACAGAAGTGGAAAAATTAAATACGGAATTCAATAAAAAAGATGTATATGCTAAATCGTTTTCTAATAGAGTGAAAGCAATGAAAATATTAATTAATAAAAAATACATATCTTCAAACATTCTCCGCACTATCCAAGCCCTACAAAAAGATGTTGCTTTAGACATTAAAAACATTGCGATTTCTTTAGACATTCGCGAGGATATCATTAAAAAGTTCCTCAGTAAAATGGTAGAAGAAGGGGGACCTATAGAATACGACGAAAGCGCGGGGATAGTTACCTTAAAAGAGGAGGTGGATTTTTAAATGGGAGCCAAGGAAATATTATCGACAATAGAACAATTTGAAAGTTCGTTTGACACGTATCGGCAGCTAATAGAAAAAAATAACAATGAGATTGTGCAGAATATGAGCATTGCGTGGAAAAACATGAAGAGTGAACAAGAAGTAAACGAAAAATTAAAAGCTACGATAAGCGAACAAAATTCTGAATTGACGGGATTAAGAACCGAGTCTGAAAGCTTAGAAAACACTATTAACGAGCTTAAAGCAAAAAAGCAAGATTTAAATTCAAAAATAACAGAGCTCACATCGACCTTAGAAAAAACGATGGGAGATTTAAAAAAACCCCAATTTGAACTAGAAACATTAAAATCTAACCTCCAAGAAATCAACACCAAGATTGAAGCAAAAGAATCGGAAAAAACTACCTTAGACCAAAAGAAAGTTGGAAATGAAAACGATCTCGACAAGCTTAAAGCGGAACATGTGAAAAGAATGGAAGAAGTTGAGGCTAAAATCGACGAATTAAGCAAGGAAAACTTTTTTACTAATTTTATTATCGAAAATTCAGATGAAGATATCCACGAAGTTGATATTTTAGCAGCAATTATGGAAAAAGGAAAGTGTCAACTTGATGAAATAAAACGCCAGCTTGACATTACTCCGATTATGGCTGTAAGAACGATAAAACAATTGGCAGTGAAGGAAATCATTAATTTGAACGAGCAAACTAATGAAATTACGATGGATTGAATTCTTATAATTATTACTCCATTTTTTTTACTCTTTTTTCAATAGTATTTGATACAATCAAGTATTATTATATTTTTATAAAAGTAAAAAAGAAAAATATAGTTAGATTTTAGTAAAACGATTAAATTTTTAATATTTGCAGATTTTCTCTAACGGATTCTACTTTATGAGGCGTAAGGTCGTATAATATAAAGAAAACTAAAACGCCAATTGCGATAAAGATCCCCGGGATTAGTCCGAGATGTATTCTTATACCAAGCATAGCTAAGGGAGTCTGAGTGTCTGCACCTTCAACGAAGCCCGTTAGTTCGTGCACGATTGCTAAAGTAAACGCTTGAATAACCCTCGCTAAGTTCAAGAAGAAGTTTCGTATACCCCCATAGGTACTTTCTCTTCTTTTTCCGTACACTGAGACAGACTCGTCGATCACATCACTATACACGGGACTAATCATAGTCCAAAATCCCCCTAACGCAAGTCCGAATAATAAAACTATTATCAAAATTCCAATTAATCCATAGGTGAAGGTCATTATTATCGCAAATACGGACATTAGCACTGACGCAATTACGATTGTTTTTCGATGATCATTCGTTTTATTAGTATAAAAGAGCCATATTGGAACGGAGACCATTCCTCCAATTAATAGCATTAGAGTAATTACTGCGACCATTTCCACTTGTCCTCCTAAATTATATCTTGCGAAATACATAAAAGAAGCAAGCATTGTTTGAACTAAAGCTTGATACATTACGTAAATCACCAAAAAAGCAATAAAGTTTTTTTGTGTAAGTACTTGTTTTAGGGTTTTGAAAAATGAATCTCTATCCGTATCTTCGCAATGCGCTAAATAGCAGTCCACTACTTCTTGGTCGTCTCTCACCCCTGGAATCATGAACAGAAAGCATACGAAGCATATTCCAACGCAGATCCACGCCATTATTGCGTAGGAGCTTATATTACCGTAAACGATGATCAAAGGAGGTAAAATAAACGCAATCACGACTCCCGCATAACCTAGGTATACTTCAAAACCTGCCAGCGTTCTACGCTCTGACCTATCTCTAAATTTGTCCGGAAAGAGTGATAAATAATTAACCGTCCATATTGATTCCGTAGTATCGAAAAGACACGTGCTCAAAACTAACCACCCGAAAACTATCCACGGCGAGTCCTGGGCGTTTATAGCGGGAGGGTGAAAAATAAGTAGAAAACTTATCAGCATCGGAATGTACCCAATAACAATAAATGGAAAGCGTCTACCCCATTTCTTTGTAAAGTTAAACGGTCTATCCGTTAAATATCCAACTAGAGGATCGTTAAACGCATCCCAGACAGCGTAGATAGCAATTCCTAACCCTACTAAGAGTGAATTGAGTCCCAGTTCTGCCTCGTAAAAAAAGAAAATCAGCATACTAAGGACGCCTTGTACTAATTCAATAGGAAGGCTTGCAACATTGTATGATAGCATCTCTTTCTTAGAATGATCTATTGTGGGAACGCCTTGACTATGATTATTATTTGCAGTCATTTTAGGAATAAAGATTTCTTTTTCTTATTATATTGGTCAAGGGAGTTATTATACTTTCTTTAACAAAATTGTATAATGCCTAATAAAATCACTAATAAGATCTCATCAGGAGCCAAAATAAAAGAAATGTACAATCTCAAAACAATCAAAAATAATCAGTAGAAAAAATTGTTGTAATGTAATGATAATAAGGAATAATCAACAAAAAATATTAAGAATTTTCAATCATCTCATCTAACAAATTATTTCTATCTTTTTTATTCATAGCCATCAATTCTTTCAGAAAGATCTTTTTTTCTTCGCGAGATAATTCTATTTTATCTATTTTGCGGAGCTCATTGTCGTCCAAAATAGTTGTAATAAGCTTTTCTCCGTCTGGGATCTCGTCAATAGAAATACTACTTTCAAGATATTTTCTAATAAGTGGAATTTCTCTTAAAGTTTCTTCGTAGATGTTTTTAAATCTTCTAGAAATATTAATTGCTTGTTCCTGAATGAAGTATTCGTCAATATCTTCTATATTAGCATTTTTATGTTCTCTCGGTTCTTTTTCTATAGCATTTTTTACTTCATTTTGAAGTTTCGGTCTACTTGGTTTAAATGTAGATTTATCAGTTTCTTTTGGGGTTGATCCTAAAACTGGTTCTTCGGATGTTCTTCCCTTTTTCCATTTCGGAGAATATTTATGTGAAATAACTTGCAGAGTATAATAACCAGCTATGAAGCTCGCAGCGATAATACTACCTAGAATAATCAGAAAGACGCTTACTTCAATCTGTGATTTGTTATCATCATCATCTCTTGAAGAATCGTCTCCATTATTGATAATAGGTTTCGAAATCCCCCAAATAGGGTAATTATCTTTTGAATTAGCCGAACCCGATATGGAATATGGTGTGTCACCTAATCCATCACCATCATTATCAAATCCCGTATAGTCGTCCCAATAATTTCCTATTGTGCCATTATCCCAAGAATTGTCATGTGCTACGCTATTATCTTCAGCATTAATTACATTGAATTTGAAATAATTATTCCATATTTTGCCGAAATTAGAATATTCAATTA
>WJKD01000131.1 GCA_014729315.1 Promethearchaeota archaeon
ACATTTAAAGATCCTCCTCTTCTGGCATAATCAATCAAATATCTGGGATTCCAGTATGTCGCATCAAGAAGAGAAAGAGTCGATAATTTGTGTTCAATGCCGCCTCTTCTTAAAATATAATTAATCGCCGACCCCCCTCTGCTGTGTCCGATAACATGTATTTTACCGATACTGCCTATTTTCCTTTCAAGATTGTCAACAACTTTCTTAAACTTTCCCTCTTTTCTTCTTAATTTTGCATATCTTTTGGATTTTTCACTTCCTTTAATATGTTCTCCGTCTCCTTCAACTATAACAAGGGCGCTTTTATCACCCGTCCGCCATTTTTCCATGGCTCTTTTTAACAACCCTTTATTTTTCAAAGATTTCGTTATTGAATGACCGTCTCCGGGAAAATACATATCTACAGTACCATCATAATCTTCGGGTACTGCTGAATAAATTTTAAATCGTGTAACCGGATCCACGAATATTTCTGTCCGATATTTCAATTTTTCCGATTTCTCTCTGATTTCTTCAACCTTTTCGATTAATTTTTTTCCAACTTTTTCCGCAGCTTTTTGTCTATCTTCAACAAATTTTTCTTTTTTTACCGGTTTTTCTTTAGAGACTTCCAAAACTTCCGGATTTTCTTTCTCCACATGCTGAAAAACAAGCCGATTGGACAAAAATCTCCAGTACTTTTTGTAAAAATAATTTAGTATCAATTTATTTTTTTGTTTTTATTTCTCTTTATTTTAGCATAAAAACACCCATTTAACAATGAGCACTGGTGGGCGATCGTGGACTTGAACCACGGACCTCGTCGTTATCAGCGACGCGCTCTAACCACCTGAGCTAATCGCCCAAAAATATTTGCAAAAACAAAGTTACTTTAAACTCACCTTCGAGTCAATTTTTTTCACGTATAAATACACACTATCCTGTTTATTTTTCGGCTCTACATCCTTCATTTTGAACTCGTTCGAAATGACTCTCGTTCCTGTTCTCAAATTCGGCCAGATCTTTCTTTCAAAATCTCTCATAGTCCTATCAAGAAAAAAACAAATCAAAACATCGGCATCGGCCAAATCCTTATTCCAAAAATTACCAAATATTATTTTCTCTCCTCTTCCATATAAAGCTGTCTTAAGCCTTGCGTAAAGATAAGTGGGAATAGAAAATTCATAACCTACCGCCTTCTTCACTTTCATTTTTGCAATAGCTCTGATTATTCTTCCATCACCACACCCAAGATCGTAAACTATGTCTCTTTCTGAAAAATTTCCAAGATCCAAGATTGCTTTTATCCTTTTTTTACTCGTTGGAATAAACGGCGCACCATATAACATGGAATAAACTCCGGGTAAAAGAAGAGCCCCCAAAATAAAAATTGCCAATACTGAAAACCAGATTGATTTGACATACAGCACAAATACCGCTAACAAAACTGCAAAAACGAGCTCAAACATAGAATAAAAATATCAAATTTAAGAAGATTAGACAAATATATTAAATATTTTAAAACATAGAATGCTTGTATTATAATTCCAAAACTTTAAAATTAAATAAATCAAAAATTTCATGAGACATTTACATGAACAAACGTTATCCGGACACAATACCGTCAGTTCCTACAATTATAAGAGCCCGACAAGGAAGAGTTTATGGAATAGAAAGAAAAACACTCAGAATGGGAAGGCTTGAAGCCCAGCAATCCGATAATAATTTTTTGGGACGTTTAAACCAAAACCTAAATCAAAGAATAGAAGAAATAGATGATCCCGCAGAAGTTGCCATAACCATGCTTGAATGTCTGATGAGAGAATTGAGAATAGACTCGGGAGGTGTAATCCAAATTACTGATACCGGGAGATTTAAACTCGCAGATATTATTAAAATAATTCACGATGAAGTAAGACGGTATTCCGATAGTCAGGAAATAGATTTATTACCTCCTCCGGAAAAACAGAATTATTTCGAGCACTTAAGAGAAGACGGAGATATAATAATTTGCCCGACAGATAACCTGGGAGCAGATGCATTCATCAATCTCCACAATAAAGAAGGAGAAAGAATATGTTCTTTATTTCTTGATCAGACAGATAACGCTCTTAATCTTTCCAATTATATTAAAAACCTGCTGGCACTAAAAGAAATCTGGCAAAAAATTTATGAAGAAAGATTAAAAAAATATAACGAAGAAACAAGAACATTAAATTCAATGATAAATAAACTAGCTGAAAGAATTTATCAGGCAGTACGTTTACATTTAAGTTCTCCGGATGGACAAAATATTATTGAAATTCCGGAAGCAAAAACAGAAAAAAAACATGAAAGCGAAGACACTGATTCTTTCGAAGATTACCACAATGCATTAACAGATAATAAATCCACGCTTGAAAAAAACATCCAGGATACAATAAGAGAAGCTGCAACACAAGCACTAGCGCTTATTTCCGGAACCTATGATAAAAAAAGGCTTAACGGAAAATTAATATATAACATCCAAAATGCCACGACATTGAGTCTGCTTGAAAAAAGAGAAGATTTCAATGAAATAACCGAATCCGGCCTACCGATAGATAAAATTATTAGAAAAATTTCAGAAATAATAAAAAGAGATCTGTTAAAAACAGTTAGATATCACCTAAAAATCGCTCAGCTACAGGAAGAGTCCGAAACGGATTATCTGACAGGACTTCTTTCAAGGAGAAGATTTGATGAAGAATTAAGAAGAGAATTTATAAGGTGTAAAAGAAGCAACACCGAAGGAATAACATTTTCATTATTATACCTTGATCTGGATAAATTTAAACAAGTTAATGATTCATACGGACACTCATCAGGCGATAAAGTATTAAAAGAAGTCGCGCGATGCTTGAAACAAGAAGTCAGAGAATATGATACAGTAGCAAGGTTATCCGGAGATGAATTTGCAATAATACTACCCGACACCTCAAGATTCGAGGCAAGAGATATTTCTTTTCGCCTTTCAAGAAGTGTAAAAAAATTAAGAATTCAGGGAATAGGCAATAACACTGTTTCAATGAGTATTGGAATAGCAAATTTTAGAAAAAATATTCAAGAAGAAACAGAATACAAAAAAGTTAGAGAAATGACAGCAGAGGCAGATAGGATGCTTTATTTCGCCAAAAAAATCAAAGGCGGAGGTGTAGCTATGGACAGGCAAATAATCTTTGATCAAGACAACTAACCCAGTAAAAAAATCACCACTATTTCAGAAACGAAACTTTATGTAAAACCGATGCAAAAAACTCATTAGTCAAACTCATATCAAGCATCCCAAGCTGGATTGAAGCAAGTACCAGTATTATAGCTATACAAGAATAAATCAGACTTCTTTTTATTGAAAAATACGATTTTTTATTGGGTCTGTATACATCAATAGCTCCTTTTTCCATCATTATAAATCCGACAAAATTCGTCAGAAAATAACCGATAGTCATCAAAATAAAGAAAAATGCCAATCCGACAGGCATAAAACCAGAACATATTTTACCAATTATATATGCAAAGCCGAACGCCAATGGTAGATTAACAACCAGATCATTCCACCACGTCAACGGTGAAAGGATAAATCCTATAACAGATACGATACCGCCAAAAATACGTTTTACTAAATACAACTTTTTACGCGAACGCACACTCAAATATTTTTTCATTTTTATTTTTGTTGTCATCTTAATTATACCACAACTGCATACACAGTCAAGATCGTTGCGATGATTTCTTGAGGAAAATAGACAAAATTGCAAGTTATTCCTTCTGTCTTGAAACAGGAAGCAAAAATATAACATCCGATGATATTCCAATTTTGGAAGAATTGTCGGCAAAGATAATATGAAGCTGTAAGAGAAATCACCCGAGAGGTAATAGAAAAATACAGAAAATAGAAACAAAAATGGTGGAGCTGGGGGGAGTCGAACCCCCTGCCTCCGCGGTGCAAACGCGGCGCTCTAGCCAGGTGAGCTACAGCCCCATAATTTTAAAAAAGCATAAAATCCTTAACATCCAGGATGCAACAGAGAATCATGGCGTTCTCGCCAAATGACGAGCTCGACCTAAGGATCAAGATCCTTATGAGTGCTTAAGCAACCCATAAGAATTTAACCCCTAAAACTCCAAAGAAAAGGAGATGATCCATCCGCAGGTTCTCCTACGGATACCTTGTTACGACTTCACTCCAATCAGTGGTTTCACCTTAGGACCCCGCTTGAAGCTAAGGGTATTTCGGGTGCCCCCACCTTTCATAGTGTGACGGGCGGTGAGTACAAGACCCAGGAACACATTCACCGCGACGTTGATGATACGCGGTTACTAGCGATTCCAACTTCATGAGGACGGGTTGCAGCCCTCAATCCGAACTTAGACTGACTTTAGGGATTGGCTCCGTCTTGCGACATTGCTACCCATTGTATCAGCCATTGTAGCACCTGTGCAGCCCTGGGCATAAGGGCCATGCTGATTTGACGTCATCCATACCTTCCTCCGACTTTTAATCGGCAGTCTCCTGTGAAAAAACAACACAGGACATGGGTTGCGCTCGTTTACGGACTTAACCGAACACCTCAAGGCACGAACTGACGACAACCATGCAGCACCTGTCTCTGGGTTCCATAAGGTACTTCTCTGTTTCCAGAGAATTCCCAGGATGTCAAGCCCAGGTAAGGTTCCTCGCTCATTATCGAATTAAGCCAGGTGCTCCACCGC
>WJKD01000132.1 GCA_014729315.1 Promethearchaeota archaeon
AAATTAAATAGTTATAACTAAAACAGTAATTTTAAAAAATATGAATAATTATTTTTCCTTTTGGAATTTATATTGCTCCTTATTTCCCCACATTGCATCAAATTGTTCTTGAAAATAACTATACCACTCATCATCCGTTTCACTATTAAGCGAAAATATTGGTGGTTCTCCCCAGCCAACATGATGAGGATAAATTTCAATTTGGCTTATTCCTTCCTGTTCATTTTTCTTAAATATTTTCATTCCAAATGATGGTGGATAATTTAAAAATCCAATTTCTATTTTTCCTTTATATTCTGAAGAAACTATGCTTGAATTATTGTAAAGATACTCCAGGTTATGAATGGCAGAATCAAGCTTTTTCTTATAATAAGGTTCATCATCTTCTTCGCTCCTTCTTGATGCAACTTTAAGAGTTTCGTCATTTAGCTCCATTATTAAAACACGTAAATGAACTCCATTTCTTATTGCATCTCTGATTAAACTAAGATGAGAGTCAATTGTAGTCGAGAGAGTTACACCGCAAAGATCAATATATTTTGATTCCTTTATCAAATCGTCTATGGAAGGTTTTTTAACAAAAAAATCTTTTGAACTTGTGTTTTTATCTTTTTCAAGTTTTTCCAATAATCGATCTATTCTTTCACTCGTATCCCATTCATCCATTGAAAATAAATAATTTACAATAAAAAATATAAAGACAACTCCCAATAGTTCTGTTGCCAAATTAATCAAGGTTGCTTGAAAAATATCATTAGAACTAAAATATGCAAGAATCCAAAATATAATGGATAATGATGCAATAATGGTATAAATTGCTATCATATATTTTAGTCTTAGTTTTTTTTTCATACTTATTTTCCTGACTTATTTTTTATTTAAATTTTTTCTAATTTTTTTTCGTGATTCATCCATTTTCGCATCTATTTTTTTACTAAAAATTTCCATCGCATTATCAATTTTATTTTTAGTTACATCATCTGGCTCTAAAATGGAGCTTATATAGTTAAATAATTCTACATAATTTTTATGATCATCTGTATGTTGCATAATAATAATAAGTCTGGGTGAGTAATTTGAACAAAGAATATTAGCAAAGTGGATAAAATCTTTTGTAAAAGTATTAAAATTTTTCTCAACAACTTTTTGTTCAATTTGTTGAAAATATTTGTTAAATTTTTCTATATTGTATCTTCTAAGTTGTTCTCCTATCCTGTTATGATATAATATGAAATTACATTTTTGGGAAATATTTTCAATTGAATCTGCTTGTTTTATCATCGAGATTGTAGTTTTAGGATTTATTTGAAACAGGTCTGCATTTGTTATTATTATGGGTATATTTAAAAAAATGGAATTCTTAAACAGTTCATTATTTAATTGATTATCCCAACATTCGATTATTCTTTCAATGAAGACATATGAGAGTTGATTTATAGCTTTCCGAATATTTTTTTCTAAAAATGTATTTCCAAAAATCTCTATCCCTTTCTGACAAAAAGGACCAATAGGTTCAAAAAGATGAGAATATGGAATATGGTTCATTATAAATGATCCCTTCGAAAAGTGGTCAATTGGATGAAAAAAATCCAACCTATCAACATCATATTGATAGTTATACGGATCAGGTAAAAAAAACCATTTTGTATTTTCCACTTTGAATTTACATTCAATTAAAAAATCAATGGAATATCCACCTTTAGAAGTATTCGCATGCACATCATAAGAAAATTCTTTTTCTATAGAATCTTCATCATTTCTAATATAAGTCGTTTCATCCCATACAATACATCCATTTTCAACAAAGGACTCTCTAACTTCATATTCAAGGGGAAGTCCAGATTTCAATAATAATTGTTTCCAGTTTTTTTCCATTATGTTATAGCATATTTAAGTATTCATGTTACAGCTAACAATTAAATCAGCCGTTTTAACCGCATCGGACTAACTTGCGCAAACCAATAAAACTTGAAATTGTCCCGAAATGTGCCTGAAAGAATCGGCGGTTAAAATCGGCTGCATTTGCCTGTGTACGCCCGGCACGTTCATGAACTAATGGGGTGTAAGTCCCCTATCGGTGGATCACAGTATTTGCAAAGAACAAATACAAAACGATTAGCGAAAGGCAACTGCAAAGTCGTGAGACTTTGTGGAAAGGAAGCCTGTAG
>WJKD01000133.1 GCA_014729315.1 Promethearchaeota archaeon
CCTATATAGTTCGTTTAAGAGTAAAAATACGAGGAACGCACCATTTATCGCAAAATAAACCTTATTAAACTTTAAGGTTATTTGAGTTAATAGTTATTAGTAATTTTCTTGGACTAAATTAAAAAAGAAATTTATATTTTTTATATAATTTAGAATATTTAGAATAACTACCTTAAATTAAAATTGTTAAAATTAAATAAACAAAAATACAAAAGAGTCTTTAAAATGTCGTTTGGAATTAAGATAGATATGGATCTTTGCAATGGCTGTGGTACATGCTACGAAGTTTGTCCTTCTGAGTGCTTTGGTGAGCCTGAAGGAGGTAAAGTTACTATAATCGAGGATAACAGAGAAGATTGCGTAGGCTGCAGAGCTTGCGAAACTCAATGTCCTGAAGAGGCAATTGAGATAACAGAGGAATAAAGAATTCATTCTTCTATACGATTATCCAATAACAGAGTTCAATATTAATTTTTTCAATCTTTTTTTTTAAATTTTGCTTACATTCTCAACTTAAGAACGAAAACTGACTTACCAATCATTTTGTAAGATTCTCAGAAAAAGTATAAAACAGAAGGAAGAATAAGCATCTCTTTTATCAAGTATGATTGTCATTAGTATGATTAAATCTCTATTTAATATACCAATGATTAAAGAACAAAAGTTAGGAAGTTTATTCGAGTTCTCGATCTCGATGAGTTTTTTTCATATCTTCTTCTGTGATATCATTTCTTTTAGCAATAAGCGCCAGCAGAGAATCGAGAGTGACATAGGTGTTGAGTTCAAATTGTGGAAAAAATTTTATATCTACATTTCTAAGCGACTTATTGAAATAGCTGATCATTTCAGGTCGTCCTTCGATGATGAGGTTTCCGTACGAGTTTTTATAAAATGTATTCATGCTTGCAAGACTCGACTCCTTGAACGAGGTAATAGTAAAGAGTTTCATTCCGATGTCTCCCGCTTGCCTGGCGTATTTTATGGTTTGGTCTGTCTCGCCGCTCCCACTTAAAAAGATTGCTAAATCATCTGTCTTCCGGCTCCTCCAATGTCCTTCGTAAACAACTCTTAAATCTTTTAAATTATTTTTGTGTAGATGTCCATAGCGAATGGCAATAACGCGAGAAATAATTTCGTTGATTCCAACACCTTTGAAATAGACTACATTGTTATTTTCAATATCCAAATATTCTTCTATGAGATCTACGAATTTTAAGAGGAATTCTTCTTGCTCTTCAAGGAGTTTAAGATTTTTAGTAAGTCCCGTTATCGCATTATAATATCCTTCGTTAAATGTTTTTAATTTATCGGTTTGGTTATAGGCAAATCCCATACAAGAACAGAGAACTGCGCTAGCTTGCTCAAATTCGGTGCCTAGAGGGGCAAATTCTTTATTACAGTCTAAATGGTCTTTGATTAGGATAACATTCTCAAATTCATCCAATAAATTTTCGTTTCCCGTAATAAAGATTACATTTAATCCTCGAGAGCAAGCAAATTTTGCGTGTTTCAAGACTTTTCTTGAGCCAGAATGGGAGTTTACGATAAAAAAGTCTCCAGCTTTTAAGGGTCGCAAATTAGCATTGCTTACTTGGTTCACGCGCACGCCGTATACATTTTCCAGCTCGTTACCTAATAATAATACGCTTTGTAAAGACCTTCCCGCACCACAAACGGTCACACGTTTATCTAGTCTTCCTTGATATAGTTGATTTAAGCAGCGTTCCATCACGGTCATGTCGAGATTTTGCAACGAATTTTCAATTCGAGTGACCATATATTCATAGGCTTTACGGAAAAACGAATAATGACTACTCATCATGATTAGTAAATATCGCTAATTATTGAATTTTTTTAATAGAAAAACCAAACGAAGAAAGGAACAGAAATTAGATATCTTCGCACAAAAATGCGATTAATTCCTTAATATAGGTTTTAACATCTCTTAGTTTGATAGTCTCGTTGACACCGTGAGAATTTGATCCTGGATTGCTCACACCGTGGATAATAATATCGTAATCTGATAAGAATCCCATATCGGTGCTTCCCGAACTTCCGATTAAAATAAAATCCTCCTCAGAAACATTTTGCACAACGCTCATAACTTTTTTGATTTTTTGAGAAGCGGACGAGTTTGGATCGATTCTTAGGGCCGGATAATCATAAACGAACTGTGTATTTAGTTCCAAAGCCTTACTTCTTTCTTGCCCTTTCTTAATTGCAGCGGCTATTTCGCTCTTAACTTCTTCAATATCCTCCTCGGGTATGAGTCTTCTATTTACGGTCAAACGGCAGATCCCTGGAACGATGTTCGATTTTTCTCCAGCTCGAATGACATCCAGATTAAACATGGGCGTCATATTTCTTTTTTCTCCAGTGCCTATTCGTGGAAAACCCGGGATATCTTTACTTTCGCGCATCTCAACAATTTTTTTAAGCTTTATAAGTTCCACCATTATTGGTACCATCTCCTCTAAAGCGTTCACGCCGAGGAAGTTCATTCCCGAATGACAGCTTCGTCCCACCGTTTCAATGAACACATTTAAAGCACCCGCACTTCCCACGGGGATAATCGGATTTATAACTCCCTCCATGCAAAATACGCATCCTTTAACATATCCTTGTTGTTCTAAATATCGTATGCCTGGCCATACACCAATCTCCTCGTCAGTACAATTCATTACTCTTACATTATAATTTGGAGTTAACCCAAGTTCCTCTATGATTTGAAGGGCAAGGATTAGACATACCATCGCACCTTTCATGTCCGACACGCCTCTTCCGTAGATTTTTCCACTTTTAATCATCGTTGCTTCAAACGGCGGGAAACGCCACTTTTTCTCGTTTTCTTCAGCAGCGGGAACAACATCCATATGACCGTAAAAAGTAACCCAGTCTTGTTGACCAAAATCTTTAGAGGCAACGAGATTGATTCGAGGACCTTTTAGCGGATAATCTATCTCTTTAACGAGGACCTCGGGCACCACCACTTCTTCGAGTGAATAGCCCAGCTCAGCAAGATAAGGAGAAATAGCGTCCACATATTCTCGATATTTATTTCCTGGAGGTACTGAAGTATTGATCCCGATGAACTGCTTCATAATGTTCATTACTTTATCGGGATCAATCCGATCTACTATATTATTAATTTTATCCAGGTTATTCATTTCTAAAACACATTATTATTTTATACCTTGTAAACAAGATAGTTACTTT
The DNA here is from genome assembly GCA_014729315.1 of Promethearchaeota archaeon. Next base: position 3,217 of record WJKD01000133.1, read on the forward strand.
TTGTTTTAAATTAATATAAATCTAAGACTTTTCAAAAACAGCAAATTCAATTTCATTACCATAGCAAGATCCTATTACACTTGGAGCATATTCCTCGATTAATTTGTTTATTCAAGCACTCTTCGTGATAAGGAGCGTGACACTCGCTACACTCGTATAGTTTTCCCGAATCGCTCGATAAATTATCTTTGCAAAACACGCAATTACGGTCTGGACTAATTTTACTCGGATCTAGCTCTTTAATTTGAGAGGTTTCGCTGAACCCTATTTGGTTGCTGGAGAGATCGGGCGTTACATAATTACTATCTTGGGAAGGCATTATCCATTGATCTTCCAATGGAATTTGTGAAGATGGAGAGGTAGGTTCGGTTGTTGGAATTTCCCAATTCGACACATATCCTTCTGTTGGTTTTTTTGAGATGCCTAGTTTTTGGGAAATTTTTTCGTCGAGGATATTGGTCAATATAAGGGCAGAAGCGTATTTACCTTTCTCGTCGCCTTTTTGAAGATGAGTGTGAGAAATCATGTGAATTACACGTCCACCGACCTTACCGTAGTCAAAGTAAAGTAATACTGGAGCGGACCCCCATTTCTGTTTTAATTCGTTCGACGAGATAAGCACGCGCACTGCTTGAGGATTTACCACATAAATCGGAAAGCTGCGATTTTCTAACCACCATCGAAATTCTTTCTTTTTTGTGGATTTTGAGGTCGATTTTTGCCATTTGGATTGTTGAATTTCCGAAATCACACCGTCTAAGAATGGATGATCGGGTTCAATAATTTGACACGCTACCACGTCTTCGTCCGTTCGTTTTTGGTTCCAGCGAATATACCCAAAAAAGATGTACTCGATAATGTAAACGATTGCCCAGTCGGTAGTTATTAACCACCCTCCTTGCTTAACAAACTCTTTGATTTTCGGATGATCTGATGTTGGTATTTCTTTTCCAGGACAGCCAATCAGGACCACATCGTAGTGATTTAAATCCGTTTTCCTCACATGTTTTGGTTTGATTATCTTCTTCTCTGCTGCGTACATGTTGGAGATAACTTTTTTTGGTCTCTCAAATTTTCCTTCAACTGCCAGAATTTTACCGTGTTTTTCTACAG
>WJKD01000134.1 GCA_014729315.1 Promethearchaeota archaeon
AAAATGTAATTGGTATTTTGTTTGCTTGGAAATAAGTAAAATACAAATATTTACTTGGTATTCGATTTTTAGCAAGTACAGGAATTTTAAAACAGAAATATTGCTAAGATCAAACAAAGCAGCAACTTTTCAGGTAACAGCGTTACCATCGGTGTTTATTTCTATCCGCTTGAAACTCAATTAGAAGACACAGAAGAAAATTTTGCAGAGACGCGGAAGATGGTTTTGGTGATCGATGAGTTTGGAAATCTCTCTAATACTATAAACAATATTCTTATGTTTAAAAATAGGTATAGTAAAATAATAATTTTTGTTGATTAGCTTTGCGTACACATTTTTATAAAGAAATTCTAAGCAACTAATTGAGATGTCACTAATGTAATTAATTATGAAATTTAGTTCTTGTTAAATAACAATAGGGACTTATCTATATAATCATTTATAAATTCTGCAGCGTAAAAATTGTTACAGTACGGGACATAGAAATTCGAGTAAAAGTAATTTTCTTAGATGCAGCGATTTTGCTTAACAATATTTAAAAGTAAAGAGGTGATAAAATGTTTACAAAAAAAAACTTATTAACTAGTGTAATATACCAGTTTTTATTGATTGGTTTTCTTATATTATTCTTTTCAATCCAATTTTTATTTGCTCAGGAAAACTGGAAAACTATCTTTCAAGATAATTTTCAAGATGAAGATGCAGAAAATTGGAGATTAATAAGTGAAGGTGGAACTTGGGAAATAAAAAACGAAGCGGATAACTATTTCTTGTGCGTAAATGGAAAAGGTAATGCTTTACCAGAGATGGAAGTTTATGCTGATTATTCAATTGAACTTAATTTTAAAATAATTGATTCAGAAGCTGAGCTCCAATTTAGAAATGCTGGTGAAATGTGGTATTTCGTTAAAGTAAATGAACAAGGGCTGTTTTTAAAAAAGGGCCTTGGCGGTGGTAACAATCTTGATTTGGCTGACTATACATTGACTTTAAATAAAAATCAATGGTATAATATAACAATAATACTTATTGGCTCTAAAGTTACAATATTATTAGATAGCTCTGTAGTTATTGAATTTACAGATAATACTGATCCTCTTTTGTATGGATATTTTGAAATAGAAGTCAGGAATGTTGAGACCCAGTGTTATTTTGATGATGTAATAATAAAATCTAAAGTAATTATTGATGCGGAATGGGTAAAAACGGGAGGACCAAGTGGTGGAACTGGCTATGATGTTAGAATACATCCTGATGATAATGATATTATGTTTGTTACAGATGTACCAAGCGGTGTTAATAAAAGTTATGACGGGGGAGATACTTGGACTGCGAAAAATGATGGTATGCCTTACAGAGGAATTGATGGATTTCCAATATTTAGTTTGACAATCGATCCGAATAATGCTGATATAATCTGGGCAGGCACTCAGAGTAAAAGGGGCATTTTCAAATCATTTGATGAGGGTGAGACTTGGATTAAAAAAGATAATGGGATCATAGAGGATGCTGAAATATCTTTCAGGGGATTTGGTATTGTTCCCGGAAATTCTGATATTGTGTTAGCAGGGGCAGAAATAGAAACGGAATTATGGGATGAATCTACTGGATTAAATTTCACTAAAGGAAAAATATATAAAACAAATGATGGGGGCGAAAACTGGTTTTGTGTTTGGGAGGGTGATAATTTAGCAAGATTTGTCTTGATTGATCCGAACAATCCCAATGTAATGTACGCATCCACTGGTATTTTCGATCGATTGGCATACAACGATGTAGGTATAGGAGTACTAAAGAGTATAGACGGGGGCACTACCTGGAATCAGATCAATAATGGTTTGTCGAATCTGTATATTGGCTTCCTTGAAATGCATCCATATAATCCAAATGTCCTATATGCTGCTGCAGGAGGTCCTTCCCCTTATCATTGTGAAGGCGGAGTTTTTCGTACTATTAATGGAGGTGAATCCTGGGAGAAGATATTAGATAACGAAATGCTTGGAAAAAATGTAGAAAATAAATTCACGGTTGTCACCATTAGCTCCAAAGACACAAATGTCATATATGCTGGTACACCAGAATCATTTTATCGAAGTGATGATGGTGGTAAATCTTGGCATATTTTTATGAAACCCAACGGAGGATGGGGACCACCAGGTGTTCTTTCTGGTACTCCAATTAGTGCTGTGGTGCATCCAGAGGATCCGATGGTAGTATTTGCAAATAACTATGGTGGTGGTAATTTTAAATCTGTGGATGGAGCAAAAACCTGGATAAACTCCAGCCAAGGTTATACGGGAGCGATATTACGAGATATTTCAATAAATCCTAATGAACCAGGTCAAGTTTATACTATTGGTAGGAGTGGTCCTTTTAGAAGTTTCAATGGGGGAGAAAAGTGGGAAGGAATGGCATTTTATCCCGCGACTAATTCTGAATGGTATTCGATCGCTTTACGACCTGATTGCCCCAATGAATTATTAATTTCATCCGAACACGATGGATTAATCTATAAGAGTGTGGATCAAGGGAATAAATGGGAAATTGCTTTTGATTCCAACCAATTTGGAGGTTCTTTAGAGAATAGGCACGGATTTAAAGTTATTACATACGCGCCTTCAAATACGAACATAATTTATGCTGGTATGCATAGGGCATGGGGCGTCGCGTTAGCACCGGAAAGTCATGGTGTAATTAAGTCTATTGACGGCGGTGATACATGGTGTTTTATAAATTCAGGATTAGAAGAGACCGGCAAAAGTATCAATGAAATTGTAGTTCATCCTACTAATCCAAATATACTTTATATCGGGACGACAACCGATGGAATTTACAAATCAGCAGATGGAGGCGAAAATTGGATCGCTAAAAACAACGGACTTAGGTTATCAAATGTTTCGTCTTTAGCAATTGACCCCCATAATCCAGAGATTGTTTACGCTGGTTTAGATTATGGTGGTGGAATAATGAAAACATTAAATGGGGGTGAATTATGGTTAGATGCTAATGAGGGTATAAATATATCCTGTCCTTCATATTTAATGTCGATAGGCAAAGTACCTAAAGGGATATCTCTTGAAAAGCCACGTCCTTTCTTTAGCTCAAGCTACAATTCAATTCCCTGGACCACCATCACCGATATTGTTGTCGATCCTGTAAAATCAGATCGGATATACGCTTCTGATCTATATTTGGGCGTTTATATGTCGAATAATGGCGGAGAATTTTGGCAATTAATAAATGACGGACTTTCAACACCCGCAGTAGTTTCAATGGAAATTTCTAGAGATGGTAAAGTTTTGTACGCTGCAACTGATGGTGCGGGTGTTTTCCGTTTGGCAATTAAAAATAGAGCACCAGAAATTTATTCAACTATACCAATTCAAGATAGCACAGTTTTTATTTGTAGAAATGACAGCCTGGAGTTTAAAATTTCAGCTTATGATTTAAATGCCGACACATTGGTATATAAATGGATTTTAGATGATCAATTGATTGAAGAAGAAAAGGAATCTAAATATTTTTTGAGAACGACTCACATGGTATTAGGCAGTCATTCATTACATGCAGAAATTGCCGACGTAGATACCTCAATTTTTGTGACTTGGGAACTAGAAATTATAGCGCAAACAGAATTGAAAGATGAAGAATTCGCTAATATTCCGGCTGATTTTATTCTCCATCAAAATTTTCCAAATCCATTTAATCCGGATACAAAAATAAAATATCAATTACCAATAAATTCTTTCGTCCAAATCTATGTTTACAACATAGCTGGCAAATTAGTAAAAACATTGGTGAACGAAAACCAACAAGCAGGATTCCAATCCGTTACTTGGCATGGAAAAGATGACAAGGGATTCGATGTGTCCAGTGGGGTATACTTATACCAAATCAAAGCGCAAGTAGAAAACA
>WJKD01000135.1 GCA_014729315.1 Promethearchaeota archaeon
GCTGAATGAACGAACTCGGCAGGACTCGCTGTTCCATTATTGATTTTCACGAGCACCGAATCCACCGTAAATGTATCAAACAGATCGAGAACCAGCGAATCGATACCAGCGACAAGCTTCACCACCGCAGTCAGCGAGCCATCGATGCTTTTCGCCGGTGGATCGATATTCAGATCGAGATCATAAAATGTCACATCATACGCGGCTTGCGCTGGACTTAATTCACCGCCGGAATCGGTAATTTTTTGCAGGTTGAGTCGAGGTCGTTGAAATTGATTATCGATTTGGGCGAATAGCTGAATTTGAAATAAAAGAATTAGAATAATAATAAATTGGGAAGTTTTTTGCATGGGGACAATTCCTTTGTGTTTGAGATGAAAGAGTTGCCTGATGGTCATTGAGAAACAGATAGTTGTTTAACGATGGAGGAGGTGGGTTGGTTCGGTGAGCTTCATAAGAACATACTTTAAATTTTGCATTGTTCATATCTTTGCAAATTGTGTTATTATTGTCTAAGAATTAAGCTCAATTTCAAGAGTATGTTTTTATCGTAACATATATAATATTGATCTTATTAAGATTTTGTTTCAAATTATATGAAGTGAATTACAAAAATATTTAAATATAGCCCTGTTATTAGTAAAATACGCCGGTATATATGAAATTGAATAGTTGTTTAGAGCAAATCCTAAAAAGAAATTGCATTGACAAAAGATATTATAATATATCGCGAAGTATAAGCATAAAAAATAAAAATTTTGCTTGACTTTTTCTATTATTTAAATTACTTTTATGTAACAAATATTAATGTTTAACGTCAAAAAATTAACCCTCTTTGCTGAGCCTCATTGCATTGTAATTTTTAAGGTAGGACATCTTAAATTTGATGAGAAAATTTGAATACGTTCAACATTTTGAAACTAAAAAAGGTAATAAATTTCTACTGCGTCCTGCTTCTCTTGATGATGCAAACATTATTCAAGAAAATATACAAACTGTTTGTGATGAAAGAATATTTTTATACACGGACTCGTTTTTAATGACGAAAGAATGGGAAAATGTACTGGCAGATCCAGTGAATGAAGAAAAAGGCCTGTTGTTAATCTTAGCAGAAGTCGACAAAATGGTTGTGGGACATTTAAGACTTTTCCCGCCTTGGTACGGGCGAAAAGGACGACATGTCGGAGAGGTAGGATTATCAATTATCCAACAGTGGCGAGGACACGGCATTGGTGCTGCAATGATAACATATACTTTGAAATGGGCAAAGCATATAGGGGAGTATCAAAAGACCACTGCTTCTGTATTTTCAATAAATATTCGCGCATTGAATCTCTTTTTTAAATTCGGCTTTTTTGAAGAAGGAAGAAGGAAAAAACAAATCTTAATTAATCAAGATTACATTGATGAAATTTTATTGGGGCGGTTTCTTAAATAGTATTTTCTTGTTTAGAACAATTTAAGCAGGAGGTAATGATGATTGAAGAAAAATATAGCCCTAAAATTTTTATTGGACGAAAGAAGGAAATTGAATTATTTGAAAAAATGCTGGAAGATGAGAATTCAGTAAAATGGATTTTGAATATTCATGGTCCGGGAGGCTTAGGAAAAACTCAATTAATGGAACAGTACATTAAGATTACAAAAGATCGAAGGAAAAATGGAGAAAATATACTTTTTATTGAAATACCAATCGATTTGTATTGGACTGAGCACCAACGAGAACTTGGTATTCTGAAAAGTATTTCTGATCAGCTTAAAGTGGATAATTTTATTTCCTTTGATAATAGTTTGAAGAAATACACCAAGCTGTTGGAGCAAGAAGAAGAACTGCCTGCCTCGGCTCTTCAAGACAGAGAACGTGAATTAGTCGAACTTTTCATTGAAAAATATAAAAGCATTAAAGCAAAAAGAATAGTCCTATTCTTTGACACTGCTGAGCTTGTTAGTGATGCTGTTCTAAGATTTTGGGAAAAAATCTTAACACGCCTTCAGGAGGCTCAAACGAAAACCCTGGCAATAATAGCAGGTCGTGAACCAGTAAAAATCACACCAAAAGAAATTGTTGAACCATTATTTTTAGATGAGCTTTCGGTTGATGAAGTAGACGAGTATTTCAAAAGTCAGGGTTTTGAATTGTCAGAAATTGAAGTCTCTAAAATCGCAAAGCTTTCCAAAGGAAGACCGATTTTTATCGCACTAACAATTGATTGGCTTCGATATGGAAACACAATTCAGGAGTTGATCGCAGATCACACTCCTGAACAATTTGAAAGATTTATGGTTGAACGCGTTCAAAAGCTTCATTATCCCGAGGACCATGCAATCCTCGCAATGGCACATTTTTATCGTCGATTTAATGACGAAATATTAAAACTGCTGCTAGATCAGAGAAACATAAATCCTCACGGAGTTATGCGAAAGCTATCTGAGTTTTCCTTCGTAAAATACCGTCCACCTATAGAAGGTCAATTATGTAGTTGTACTCTCCATGATGAAATGAGAGATTTGGTGAATAAATATGCTTGGCCTATTGCTGAACCACTTGGTGAATTAAGACATGAATGGGAAGAGAGGATAATCGAATATTATGGTCGGAAAATTGATCAGACAAAACAAGATCCAATCGAAAGACAAAATCTCAGTCAAGAACGACTATTTTATTGTCTCAATGTAAATCTCAAGCAAGCATTTGATTATTCAAAACATCTTTTTAAGCAAGCTACCGATAAATATGATACCAACTTTATGGAGGCAATAAATAAAGAAATCGCTGAAAAAGAAAATGAGTTAACACCTTCAATGCAACGAGAATATGAATTTAGAAAAGCCATAATTGCACATCGTCGGGAACGCTATAATGAAGCAATTGCTATTATTAACAGACTAATAGAAAATCCGGCTTGTGAAGAGGAGTTGCGTGTTGAGGCGATAACGAGACTAATTGTTTTGTATACGGATTCCGGGAAAGCTCAAAATGCCATTAAAATTGGAAAGAACCTTGAAAAAGAGCTTGATAAACAGTTTGCAGGAATTACTCATATTGAAGAAGAACGTAAACCACTAAAGCTTTTATTTGGCAGATTATGCAACAATATAGGTTTCGCTTATCGCAGTCAGAACAAATATTATGAAACGATAAATTATTATCGCAAAGCATTGAAGCATTATCAAGATGTCGGTGAAGAAGCCTATTCTCGAATTGCCAGAACATGGAATAATATTGGTTATGTATATAATCGATTGGGTCATAATGAAGAAGCACTATCCCAATGTTCAATCGCTCTTAAATTAAGGGAGCGAATAAAAAGTGCTTACGAACTTGGCTTGAGTTATAATGTATTAGGAATTATCTACACAGATCTACTACGAGCTCCAGAGGCTGAAAAATACTTTAAGAGAGCGCTCGATGCATTTGCAAAAGCTGAAAGCAGACGGGGCAAAGCCCTCACATGTGTTGCGTACGGTCGCTTAATGCGTCAGTGGGGGCATTATAAAGATTCACTTGTTGGTGAGCCATTTGATCGAAATCGTGAAGAATATAAAAAAGCATCTCAAATGTTGGACGAAGCAATTGAAATATTCCAATTGCTTGCAAATCCGCCGAATTTATTGGAGGCGTTTAATGAGAAAGCAACTTTATTGCGCCAACAAAGGAAACTGAAGGAAGCTATTACATTTTACCAAGAAAGTCTGGAAATAGCTAAGTCCATCGGCGATCTTCAAAAACAGATAGACAACCTTCAAGATTTAGGAATACTGTATCTTGAGTACGGAGATTTAGATAAATCACTAATGCATTCAAAAAATGCAAGCAAGATGGCTCTCAACAATGAATATTATTATCTTTATGCGCGCTCGCAAATGACTATTTTCAAGGTTTATTTCGCGAAAAAAAAATATGACAAGGCATTTGTTTATGCTGCCAATGCATGTATATATATCCTTCGTCCGGATCCGTATGAAATGGGACACACCTCAGCTAAAAAAAATCTTGTATATGATCAATTCGTTTACTGGACTAGTGAGCGGATTTTGCAGCTTCCTACCCATGAACTCGTCAAACAAAAGTGTAATTACTTAATCGATTGTTGGAATACAGCAGAGGTCGATGGAAAGAAATTATCTGAAAGTTACCCAGGTTTTATTGAAAAAATGGAAGCGCTAAGTCGAGATTATCCGTTTTTAAAGGAGGAGACGGAAAATGAATAAGAATAGCTTTATTATTAATCTCTTCAGGGAACGTTCGGCTGGAAAAAATATTAATATAAAATTAATTCCTGATAAATCGAAAAATCCTTCATCTGTCGAACCAAGCGATTATTTGGGTGACTGCGCATGCAGCATGGAAGACGATAATAATAAGAAATTAAATGAGAAGAATAACAATGGAGAAAATAAGCCTAAAATCTTTATTAGTTATGCCCATGAGGACAAAGAAATTGTTAAAAATATTTATAACCAGCTAAAGAATGCTGGGTGCGATCCATGGATGGATGATGAAGATTTATTGCCTGGTGAAAATTGGAAAGCAGAGATATACAAGGTAATGCGAACCCTTGATTTTGTATTAGTATGCCTTTCTCAAAATTCTATTCCAAAGATAGGAGAGGTTCAGGCTGAGTGGAAAGAATTAACTAAGATCAGTGCAAAATATCCGGATAGAAGTGTATTTATTATACCGATACTTTTAGATAATAGTGAAATTCCTGAACGATTTGAAGAACTCCATTCTGTGCATATCTACGATGAAAATTGGATTTCAAGGATATTAGAAACAATATTTAACCAAATGAAGCTTAGGGGCAAAAAAGTGGGGAAAAGGCTTTATCATTCACAAAAGGAGAGCAAAAAAGTGAAAATCGAATATATTAATCGTGAACACGAAAAAGATGAAATAAAAAATCCTGGTGGTCCTCAATTCGTCGGTATTGATGCACCTCCGGGATATGGGAAAAGTAGGCTCCTTGATGA
>WJKD01000014.1 GCA_014729315.1 Promethearchaeota archaeon
ATATTAGAAGATGAGCCATGTTGTGGCTCTATCTTAAAAAGATATGGTTATAACGAAGAGTTCGAACAAATTGGAAAGAACAATTTAGCTTTATTAAAAGAAAAAGGTATTAGAAAAGTAATTTTTCCATGTGCTGGATGTTATCGAACCTTTCAAGTGGATTATTCTGAATTCAATAAGAGCGGACTCGAATTTTTTCATTTAACAGAATTTTTGGAAAGTTATTTAAAGAAAAATCCTTATGCGTTTAAATCAAAAAACTATAAAAAAATCACTTATCACGATCCTTGCCACTTGGGAAGACATTCTGGAGTCTACGAAGCCCCAAGAACGCTCCTTAAATTAATTAGCAATACAAATCTACTTGAACTCGATGCATTGAGAAATTATAGTCACTGTTGTGGAGCTGGAGGGGGTGTGAAATCATCCAATCCAGAATTAGCCATACAGATGGCAATTAATAGAAATCAAGAAGCATCAGATCAATCAATCGATATCTTAGTCTCAGCATGCCCTTTTTGCGAAAGAAATCTAAAAGATGGACTTACCGAAGAAAATAATTTAGAAATCTTAGATATCTCAGAAATATTAAATAAGACTTTTCAAAAAGAATTATCGAGCGAAGTTTTTGATTTATCACAAAGTAAATCAGAGATTTGCCAAAAATACATGAATTATCTCGGTAAGTATCCAGAGATCTTTTCAGATTTAGTTCCTACCTCAGATATGAATTTTGCAATATACGATTCTTTTGAAAGTTTTGAGAACGAAAAACCTGTGGATATTTTTCACGTAAAACGAAACAACGAGGGCATTGAAATAATTTGGGGAAAAGCAGACGATGCAGATTTGGAATTAGCTTTATCCAAAGAAGCTGTAAAAAAATTGATACAAACAAGCACTAAAAAAGAGTATGCTAGTTTGTTTGGAAATTTTTATAATGAACCAGATATGGAAAAGGGTTGGATCGATTTTTTGTTGCACAAACGGACTAAGACCCTTATCGATATGGGATACGGGAAATTTGCGGAAGCCGCAGGAATTTTGGAAGACGAAGAAGATGCGTTATGATCGTTAATCTAAATTTTATTAAGATAAACAACCTATTTATATAAATTTAATATTAAATGAGAAGAATAAAATATGTCAAAACGACAAGAATTAGAAATTAAAAATAAATATACTGGCGAGATCATTGATAGTATTCCCGCCGATAATGCTGAAACCTTACAAGCGAAGATTAAAAAAGTTTTCAGAAATAAAGCGACACTGAGAGACATGACCTTTCACGAAAGGGCCAAAGTTTTATCAAAATTTGCAACCAGATTACGATTTAAGAAAAAAGACTTGAAAAACTTAATCGTAGCCGAAGGTGGACTACCTATTAAGTATTCTGAATGGGAAATTTCGATCGTCTCTAATGGTTTTAAGTTTTGCGAATGGTATTATCAATTTGTTGAAGAAAAAACCCTAACTAGCATAGAGGGAGAAGATTTTGTAAAAATTAGACACATCCCTCAAGGAGTAGCAACATGCATTTCACCACGAAACACTCCTTTAAGCCTTCCACTTTATCAATTAGGAGCAAATTATTTGATAGGAAATCCAGCAGTGGTGAAACCATCAACGGCATGTCCTTTAACGATGCTTGAAGCCTACTCTATGATGGAAAATGCAGAGATTCCTGCCTTAGACGCTCTGAATATCGTTATTGCTCCGGGACAGTGGGCGGTTGACGAATTTATTAAAAACGACTTGGTTAAGGTTTTTTTATCGATTAGTTCCTCGCATACTGCAAAAGATATTTTAGTACGTTATGCAAAAATGCTGAAGAAACGGGTTGACAAATCGATGGGATTACCAATGTATAATATGCCCTTCAAGCACTTTGTATTTGAATGTGCTGGAAACGATGCGGGAATTGTAATGTCCGATGTAAACCTCGAGCAAGTTGCAAAATGGAATGCTGCCGCAAGTTATACTAATTCGGGACAGCAATGCTTTTCCATGAAGCGAATTATAGTGCATGCGGATATATACGACGAATATATTGAACTTTTAACCAAAGAAATCGAGAAATTAAAATACGGTGATCCAATGGATCCTGAGGTTGATATTGGTCCTCTTGGAAGTAGAAAAATCCTGATGATGATGGAGGTCATGGTTGCAGACGCCAAAAAATTTGAGGCGAAAATCTACACAGGCGCAGAAAAAATTGATACTGGTGAAGATTATGGTTTGTTCTATACCCCAACATTAGTTGAAATAAAACCTGAATTATGTGAAGATTTGGGTAAAGCACCATTTTTGTGGAGAGAAGAAGCCTTTGGACCAGTCAGGTCGGTAACAAAAGCGGACGATTTAGACGATGCCATACGATTAGCCAACGCAAGTAACTATGGTATGCGTGCAGTAGTTTATAGCACTGATTTGGATGATATTGAAACTTTTAAGAAAAGGTTAGAAGCGGCCAACATTTATATCAACGCAAAACCCATGCTCACTGACATTACCGTAGCGTTAGGGGGCATAAAAGATTCAGCATTTCCTCCAGGAGCAAAATATTATCCTCAAGAATTAGTCTTTCAGAAATACATAAACGATCAGACCCCGGTTAATTTAGACAAACTAAAATAAGTAAGCATATTACTGAATAATTCAAGGGGAAACTTATGCAACCAAACGAGTTATATGAAAAATTATTAGATTTTTTCTCGAATACCAACGACTTGATGCGTCATCTACACATAAATGCCTGTTGGAAGTATGTAATAGTAGATAATTCCATTTCAGAATCGGAAATCGCAAGACCTAAATTAAGTTATTATCTCTACAAAAAGGAGGAGGATAATCTAAAAATGACTATCGACGATCCTAATATTGAACCCGATCTAATATTATACTTCACAGAACAAGCCGTTCTACAGCTAATTGATGGGCATCCCAGCGCAGAAGAATACTATAGAAGGTACCGAGAAGTTATGGACAATCCAAAATCGGGTATTGAAGTTGATAATAAAATTAATAAAGCTAGGTTAAAGCTTTGGCGACTTGGTTATAGAAATTGGCAAAATGATTTTAATTTTTAATTTCTTATTTAAAATTGTTAAGTCTTTATAAAAAATTTTTAATTTAATAATAAGTAAATTCAACGAGTTTTACGCTTTGGGAATCAGAAGGACAAAATTACTTCCTTTTGATGGTTTTCCTTCAATTCTATTTTCCACCCAGATTTCTCCTTGGTAATGTTCCAAGACTTGTTTTACTAATGATAAACCAATTCCCATTCCCGTTCGACTCTGGTCAAATGTTTTTGAACGCTCGAAAATGGTATCTTTAAATTTATCTGGTATACCTATTCCGTTGTCCTTAAATTCGAACTTAACATAAGAAATATCATTTTTCATTTGTTTTGAAATTTCAATTTGTATTTTTACAGTATCTCTTTCGTTATATTTAACCGCATTTGTTAAAATGTTCTCAAAAACATCTTGAAGAAAGGAATTAGCCTTAATACGAAAGGAATCGTTAATTTCATCTAATTTGATTTCTATAGATTTATTTTGATAACTTCTTTTGATGTTTCCTATAGCGTTTTTTAAAACGCTTTTATAGTCAATAGGCTTAACTTTTATCTCCTTTTCTTCTACATCAGATAATTTTCGAATATTCGAAACTAACCTTGCTCCTCGATTTATTTGCTCGTTTATAATTCGTAAATAATTATTAATATCTTCGTCAGCTTCGAGCTTATTAAGCTTCATCGATAATAAATCCGCAGCAGACTGAATTGTTTGAAGAATATTATTTACATCGTGCGCAAAAAGATCCTTATATAATTTAGCGCTGTCCAATGCGGTTTGCATTGACTTAATTTCTCTTTCCAGATTGTTTTTAGAGTCTACGCTTTTTCCACCAATAAGCAACACGCATTAAAAAGTGTTAAATAGGTCAGAAAAACAGAAGATGTTTGACTTCTATAATAACTAAGAGCTCTTATAATTTAAGTCTTATTTATTAGAAACCTCTATGTAAAAAAGAAAGAGCGTGAAAATGAGCTTCAATAGATTTTTTCTGTTAATCTTTACGAAAGAACTAATAATTGTGCTAATTATTAAAAATAGAAACTATTTGACTAAAACTACTATTCTTGATGGGAAAGTGATGAAAGAGAAAAATAAAATAGAATGCATAATATTTGATATCGGGAATGTATTATTAACTTTTAATCCACAAGAACTGCTGACACAAGCAACAAACCGTAAAGATCGTATTAAAGCGTTTCTTCATAAGATAATCCTTTCTGAAACTTGGCTAAAAATGGATAAAGGCTTACTTACTCTCGAAAAAGGAGAAAAAGCTTTTCGTTTGCAATTTCCAGAAATAGATGATTTAATAGAATTTTTTTTTCAACATTGGCGGTCTGTTTTTAAGCCGATTTCGGAAAACATATTAGTTGCCCACTTACTTAAGCAGAAAGCGTATAA
>WJKD01000136.1 GCA_014729315.1 Promethearchaeota archaeon
GTATACACCATCCTCCTCTGAAAATACCATTTTTGAGATGGTGAGTACATCTTCGCCGGTATTTTTAATCGTAAATGTATTTCCTGCTGAGCTTGGAATTTTTACAGGGGCGAAATCAATAGTATCTTCATCAATTTGTATAAGAGGAGCGATTCCCTCACCGTTTAACTCAACTTCATTCTCTCCCCACGCTTCTGTCTCTATTTTCAAAGTAGCAGGATACTCTTCAATAGCTGAAGGTATAAAATTTACTTCTATTTCTTCGGTACTGTCCGGTGGAATTTTAATAGTATCTGAAAAGGATATTGAGTAAACATTGTTTTCTGGTATAGAATATATATTGCTAATTGATAAGATGTCATCGCCAGTGTTAGTAATCTGCATCATCCACGATTTTGCAGAACCAACTCTAACCATACCAAAATCATGTTGATTCTCAATTAAAATTTTCGGCTGAATTCCCTGACCGCTGAGCGAAATTGATATTCTTGGATTAACAGGATCATTTGTTTTGATAATTAAGCTATCCCGGTATAAAAAAGAAGAATCCGGTGAAAAACATACCTTTAAACCAATAGTATCTCCGGGATTTATCGATGCGGAAATGGGAGTTACTCCAAAAACAGATTCGTGAATTAAAATAGAATTGAGAATTTCTAATGGATTTTTCCCTTGATTGATGATGGTAATTGTTGAACATATTTCGGATTGTATATTTACCAATCCAAAATCAATTGTGTCCGTAAATGGCGAAATATCGATCTTTGGCTCAAGGAGTGTGTATTCAAAAATTCCTTCACCTCCGGTTCCAGCATAAATATTGTTCAACTGGCTTGTTAAATAGAGAATGTTTTGATTGGTTAAATTTTCATCATTCAATTCCGTCCATGTTTCACCAAAGTCACGACTTATAAATGCGCCGGCTTGCTCTGAACCTGCCAGAACTGTCGTTTCTGTATCTACGAATACATTTAAAGTATTTATTTTCAAATTTGAGGAAATGTTAATGCAGTCATTCCAAGTTGTTCCTGCATCAGTTGTTTTTAATATTCCATGCTCTGTACCAATTAATATTATTTTGTTATTCGATGGATGGATCACTATCGAATAAACATTGATTTCAGGCAAAAAGGCACTTCCATCAGAACTCCATGAATTACCACTATCTGAGCTTTTCCAGAGACCAGCTCCTCGGGTACCAGCATAAATTACCTTGCCAATTGTATCATAGGCAAATGTCTTAACAAAGAGAGGAGTGTTGACAATTGGGTGCCAGGTTTCTCCAATATCGTTACTAATATAAATACCATCATCTGTGCCTGATAAAATTTTGTCATCAACATTCAATAAAGTATTTACATTTTCAGGCAAATCATCTGTACTATCATCTGTAATCTGAAAATTTTGCCATGTATCTAAATTTGTTGATTTAAAAATTCCATTCCACTTTGTCGCGGCTATACAAGTATTATCCAATATTAGAATGTCATTAATCCACTCTCCCTTTAAACTATTCACAACATTCCATTTATTATGGCTTGTGTTTTTTATAAATAATGCTCCTTCAGTCCCCGCAATAATTCGTGAGTTTGAGTTATCTATTTCAATAGTTTTAGTCCACTGAGCATATAGATTATTATTCATTTCCAGCCAACTAACATCGTCGGAATTTCGTTTAAATACACCCCCTTCTGTTGCAGCGATCAATGTATCACATCGAAATTGAAGAATATTTACCCGTCTGTAAGGTATTCCTGTGGAATACTCGCGCCAATTATCACCATCGTTTAGACTTCTAAACACTTTTTTTGATTGTGTTCCAACGTATAGTGTTTTACTATCATTGTTATCTACAACAATTGACTGAATTACGTGGTCATCTAAGCCTTCAAAGTCGATTTGTTTCCAACTGTTACTGACGTATTTCCAAATATAAGTGTCAGTGGCTGCATAAAAAATATTGGAATCATGAGGTGATTTAATGATATCGATCACAGTTCTGTCACTGGTCATACCAGTATCCTGATAGCAGCTATCTTCATCCACTATAAGCCTCCATACACCTCTGCGGCTAACGCCAACGAAAACAATATCAGGATTTATTGAAGCGTATTCTAAGGATAAAACATAATCATAGTGAATCGGGATATTTAGATGTTCCCATTGATTACCCTGATCAGTGCTTTTCCAAATTCCTTGACTTGTTGCAACATATATCAACTCATTTCTATCTGGATGAATTGCGATATCTAAAATTTTTAAATTATTTGGAAATGAATAGCTCCAATATCCACCATTGTTAAGACTTTTAAATAAGCCGGTTTCTGTGCCTGCAAAAATTATCTCTGAGTCATTCGATACTAATGCTAAACAGCAAATATTTTTGTCTAACAACCGCGTATTAACTTTAATCCATCCATCATTATTCGGATTATATTTAAATACCCCTCCTCCTTTTGTTCCTATAAACATTCTATCCGGATTATTTTCATCAATAGCCAGAGCTTCCACGTGACCACCGATCATACCTCTATTTAATGATGACCACTGATTCTCGCCTGCATGCAATGGAATTTCAGATACAACAACTGAAACCAAAATTATTAGAATAACCAGAGAGAATTTTTTACTTAAAAAAATTTTCATATTGCATTTAATTATATTTCTGTTTAAACCTCAATGACGGATAACAGATATAAAAATCCATCACTCTAGTAATAAAAACAATTATGATTAGGCTAGCTCTTAAGATGTGCAGGATTTAATGAAGCTCGAGATGCAAGATCATCGTAACAATTTTTACTTAAATCACCTCCAATATGAAATATATGAGCAATATTAATTTATTGTTTTGTTACGAAAATATCACAAGGATAAAATATAAAAAATAAAAACTTAAAAAGCAAGGATAAATTACTTTTAGTTAACATTTTTTACTATATGTTGTACTTATATTATTTCATTAAAGAAGATGTTGTATTCGTAATAAATGGTAACATGCAAATTTTATTGAAGCTGTTAAAATTAATTTACTAA
>WJKD01000015.1 GCA_014729315.1 Promethearchaeota archaeon
AATTAAGAAATTGATATGAAATTCATTATATTCTGGTACATCCTTGAAGTCGATTCCAATAATTTCCCTCCTTAAATCAATAAGGAGTTCATATATTTCTTCCTTTATTTTGTTATTATATTTTAAATGAATCTCATCTACGTTTAACTTGAATGCGGAGAGTATTGCTTGACGGATGAGTCTTAGAGGCTTTTTAATGCCATCCATATGGTATATACGCTTCACTTTCTCATTCTCTTTTTCACTAGATCGAACTAATAACGATTTCTCATCTATTGGATAAAGCGTTATTTCTGACTTTTCCTTGAGATCTGCACCTTTAGTCCATTCTTGGGGAAAAGTAATCGCTATAGAATTTCCTAACTTAATTAAACTCCTCTGATATTTTTCTTTGAGAGTCATGGTTGACACTTAAATTAGTTTATATAGTAATGTACTAGTATAATATAGAAGTTTTTATATAATTAGTATAATTATTATTAGAAAGTATAATTTCCATTTAAAGATTTTGCATATGAAATCATTGATATATAAAATTGTAGATGAATAAATTGTTAGAATATTATTTTTTCCAAAATCTTCTTAAATTTGTTCATTTGCTCTATTAATCGAGAATTTTCCTGTAAGTTTTTTATATGATTCCTTATTATCGTCAATTTTCCAATCAATTCATTTTCTGTCGATACTTTAAATGTTGAAAAATTAAAATAGGGATATGTATATTTGTATTCAAAAGTAGGAAATAGATTATCCGATATTAAAAGCTCATATAATTCAGAAAAATCATGTTTATACTGATCTTCAAGTTCAGATAGGTATAAAATTTGTGTTAATTGGTTAGAGAGTATTTCTAAAAAGGTAATAGATGCTTCCATGTCAGTTTTAGGATAATATTTTTTCATTCCTTCATTGTGGATAAAGTCATACCGATATTGGGTGAGTGTCTGCAACACTTTTCCTAATTGAGATAATGATTTTGGTAAAGAAGAAGGCATCGGTAGGGTTTCTATAAAACTTCCGTTAATTCTTAAATATCCTCTGCTCATATGAAGGCTCATATACAGATTTTTAAAAAGCATATCCATGAATTTTGAATTAAAAATTGTTACCAGACAAAATAACTCCTCTGTAGTAAGTGAAGGGATGCTTACAAAATATAACCCTGTGACATTGGTAAAGATACCGGGATCATATGCAAAAGTGAGCTTTTTCGCAATTTCCCGAAAGATTAACTTCTCACGAGTAAGTAAAGATAGTTTAGAATTCTGCGGAAACTTAAAATAGGAAACTTTAAGAGTTCTTTTTGCAATTCTAATTTGTTTATTAAACTTTATATGAAATCTTCCCAAATTACCGGTTCCCAATAAAATCCCGATATAATTCTCCATTTCTGGGTTATCTACAGTGGAATCGAAATATTTCGCGTAATCCTTAAACCCATATGGGCGATAGATAATTTTTAAGTCTTCAAATGTTTCTTTCATAGATTTATACCGTTCAAAAACTTTCACGAGTAGACTGATATTACCCTCCATTGGGATTACTCGCTTTGGGAGTAGATGAAGGAATTTCTGTAAAAATCGATCTCTGGCTTCCTTATTTTGATTTTTAATCTTTTGAAGAGTATTAAGTTTCTTCACTTCAATCAAATTTGACGAGTTTGGATTTTCATTTTTAAGAAGAATAATGATAGGGTAGGTAGATCTATTCTTAAAAACGGATAAAGCAGATATATTAATAATCCTTCTTATTTGTGTTTCATCAATTAATATTCTTCTGGTTTTTAGACCATAATCCGCAGACAAAAATTTGTTGGTGATAATATATGAAAGAAAACCGGTATTTTTCTTTAAAATATGCAGTCCTTTTTCAATAAAAAGAATCGAAAGATCAAACAACTTATATGCGGTTTCGAATGAATCATAAAGCTTCTTCTTATATTCTCTATCTGTGATCTTCTTATTTTCTATATAAGGGGGATTTCCGATAATAATATCGAAAATTCTCTCAGATTGATACTCTAAGAGAAATTCCGAATTAATAATATTAAAATTCACTCTTGAGTCTTTGATTAGAGTCTCAACAAATCTGGACTTATTTACCCTTACCGAAAATTCGAAATCTTGAGGCTTTTCGATATCCGAGATTAACCACAGATATAATGCGATTTTTGAGATCTGGCAAGCCTCTCTTTCCCTCTCTATGCCAAATATATGTTGCTCGATAATCTTTTTCTTGAGTTCGTAATTCTTGATGTTCTTTTCAACTGTTTGGTATATCTTAAAAAGAAATTCGGCTGTGCTTACCAAAAATCTTCCAGAACCACAGCATGGATCTAATATCTTAACTGATTTGAGATGGTTTTGTAATTTTGCTTTAATAGAAGGCTCTTTTGATAATAATATGTTAAGCTCTTCGATTTTAAAGGCGGTGGTATTACTTTTTTTTATCTTTAATAGATTTTTTAAATAATAAAAACAATAATAAAGTAAATAAGGTATTAGTTTTTGAAGGAGTAAGAGCAGATGAAAGTAATAAAAGGAGTAAATATACTAGAATTACAAAAAATGTAAAAGGTACTACACAAATAAATGCTGAGATAATATTAGATTGGAATGTACTCGAAGTTTTTACATATCTAATGTATAGGAAAATAGAATTTAATAAAGGTTATAGATATGGATTGAGTAGAGTCGGGTGTTCAGTATGTCCATTTTCATCTGATTGGTCAGAAAGTATTATTAACTTAATAGCTCCAAATTTAATGGGCCCATATTTGAATATTTTATCAAAGTTAGCATCAATTGAAACAAATGAAGAGCGAAAGGTCAGCGATTTTATAAAAAAGGGGCAATGGAAAACGAGAGCTGGTGGTAGAAATATTGATACAGGCGGAGTTAAATTAAATATTCTTCAAAATGACAATAAATTAAAAGCTGTTCTTGAGAATGAAAGAGAAAATTTTACTGAATGGATAAAAGTATTAGGCAATATTATTATTAAGAAAGATAACCATGAAATAATTGGAGAAGTTGAGACAAGGAAGAGAACTTACTTTGAAATAAGGAAAAAAGAAAGCAATAAAATTGAAATATTATTACAAATAAGTGAGAAAGATGATATCCTAATAAGCAGGCTTAGAAGAATTTTATATAAGACTACTTTTTGTATTCATTGCGGTGCTTGTGAAATAGAATGTCCTACTAGAGCTTTGAAAGTTACCCCTTATTTAAAAGTTAAAACTGAGCATTGTAGTCATTGTAATAAGTGCCTAACTTTTACTGAAAAAGGATGCTTATTGGCGAAATCGCTTTCTGTAACTGAAGGGAAAGGGAAAATGAAAGAAGGTAAAATTGCAACAAGTAAATATCAAACATTTGGTTTGCGCAATGAATGGTTAGTTAGTTTTATAAACAATCCAGATAATTGGTTTGAAATCAATAGTCTTGGCCTTGGTAATAGACAGATAGAATCCATGATCGCCTGGTTAAAAGATTGCAATTTATTAGATGATAAAAAAAGATTGACTTCATTAACAAATATTGCAAAAGAATTACTAAAAAAGGATGAGAAAATACTATGGTCAATCATTTGGATAAATCTGTCTCATAATGTAAAATTAATTGAATGGTATTTAAATAAAATTGATTGGGGCAGTAATTTTTCATCAAAAGAATTAATCGAGATGATCGTTGATTATAATTCAATCAATAAAACAAAAACTACATCTAATGCGATAAATTCATTAGTCAACATGTTCGCTTGTTCTGCATTAAGTAAAAATCTTCAAATAGGAATAATTGAAAAGAAATCGAATATTAGATATATTAAGAAACTTGGTACTGATGATATACATCCAATTTCTATTGCCTATTCACTTTATAAATACGCCGAATTTAAAAAACGATATAATTTTACAGTTTCTGAATTTTACTCTGAAAACTCAGATGGCGGACCTTATAAATTATTTGGTATCTCAAAAGAAGTTTTTGAAAATATTTTGCGTGGTTTGCAGGAAAACAAAAATCAAATTGTGAGGGTTGATTTAACAGCTAACCTTGATAACATTTTTCTACAGGAAAACCTGACTTCTATTGAAGTCTTAAAAATGTTGACAGAATAACTGCTAATTTTTCATCTTCGGAGTAAATTAATGGAAAAATATAATGAAATTTTAGGCCTCAATAAGTACTTTAAACCATACTATGATATTACAAATGAAAGCTATGATTATTGGAAAAATTTCATTGTAAATGATAAATTTTATGACGTATTACGAGGTGTGCTTAATTGTTTGGATGGGCAGTCAGCAAAAGATAAGAAATCAATTTGGGTACAAGGTACTTATGGCACAGGGAAAAGCCATGCAACGGGTGTTATTAAACATCTATTATTTGAGCCAATGGAAAAAATTGCAGATTTTTTTAATAACTTTAATAATGAACAATTAAAATCCAGGTTAAAGAGATTTCGGGAAAACAATCGGGTTTTTCCTGTTGTCCTGAAAGGTGTCTCGAATATAACAAACAATAGTTCGTTTTCATTAGAAATTGAAAAAGCTGTTAAAGAAGGTTTAAAAAATAACGGGATATCAGTAAAGACAAAATCAGATTTTGAAAAAGTAATTAACCACATTGAGCAAAATCCATTAAACATTGATTGGGATAAAAATATACAAGACCACCCAGAACTTAGTATGTATGTTAAAGATAAAGAAGATTTGATAAATAAATTGAGTCATTATGATAAAGGAATTTTACAAACATTCGAAGAACTTTCTTCAAAAACATTGATACATTTTTCCCAAGAAAAAATAGAAGAATGGTTAACAAGTATAATTGATGAGTTACGACAAAAAAATATTGCCGATAAATTAGTAATCTACTGGGATGAATTTACTTCTGTATTAGAATTACAAAACAGTGGAATACTGTTGGCAAAACTTCAAGATATTGCTGAATTAGCTGAAAATAAAGAAATCTATTTGTTCGTGGTTAGCCATAGAAGACCACATCAAACAAGACTAAAGCAAGAGGATATTGATCATATTCTTGGACGCTTTGAGTCAATAGATTATTCTATGGAACCAATTACCACTTATCACATTATTGGATCAGCTATTCAAAAGAAAGACAAAAAATTGTGGGAGCGGGTACGGAATGACAATGTTCCTTCAATCGAAAGTGTGATCAAAATAATTAGTGGAAATGAGGGTAGCTTTGTAACAGATTTAATTAGAAATTTATTTCCACTTCACCCATACACAGCATACCTATCAACATTTATTGCACGAAATATTGGTTCAACTGAGCGCAGCATTTTTAAATTTCTATATGATGAAGAAAAAGGATTTATCAAATTTATTAATGAAAATCCAATGCCGAATGGCTGCAGTTTTTTAATGCCAGATTATCTGTTTGATTTTTTTCTTGATGAATTTGAGAGAAGTACTGATCAAAGATTTTCTTCTGTATTAGATAAATTCAATCTTCATTCTAAATCAGTTGTGGAAGAAAATGAGAATTATTATGCCATTTTCAAAGGCGTTCTTCTATTAAATTTACTTTACAAAGTAGTCAGTGTAGATGAAAGCTATAATAGTTTGGTTTCACCAAATTTTGATAACATAAACGCTATGTTTTGTGGTTCAAAGTATTTGTCAGATGTCGATGAGTGTCTAAACTTTTTTAATACAAAACAAATTTTATCAAGAAATCCTGATAATTTATATTTAGTTGAAAGCTCTGCATTGCCAGTCAGAGAAATTGAAAAGACAAAGGATGGATTACGAAATAATTACAACACCATTGAAAAAATATTAGCTGATGATCAAAAGAAGGAGTTGATAAATTATATCTCGTCTCTAATTCTGAGACAAGCTGAAATTAATATTTTCGATGCATCATTACAAGAGCATTTGTTTAAAAACTATCTCTCGAAAGCTTTTAACAAAGATCATACAATACACATCGCCTTAATTATATCTAAAAACTTACAGGAGCGTGCTCAGATTGTAAAGACTATAACAAGTATTTTATCAGACGATATGTTTGCAAATATTATCTTTATCTTGTTAGATGATATATTAAGTCAAGAAAAAATTGAAAGTTTTTTAGATTACCATGCTCGTGCATTAGTTGCTGAACGCCATAATTTAAAAGAAGAACAAATGGCGAATATCAATTATGCTAAAAAACTTATCGATCAATGGATTCAATCTGCTAAAACCAGTACTGTAGATTGGTTTTTAAGAAGTGTTGAAAATGAAAAAGTATATAAAAATAAATCAAAAGACTTACTTTCTGATATTCCCAAAATTGTGAACGAAGAATTATCATTAAAAATTTTCAAATTTGGAATCGAAAACTTAATTGAAACTAGAAAAAATGTTAATGCATGGAGCTATCAAATGTCAAAGGCATCTGCTGAGAATTTTCTTTTTGCGGAAGATTTAAATAGTATTGAGCAAAAAACTGTATCAGGACCATCAAGATATACACGTGAAATTTTAAAAAATAACTCAGGACAATATATTGTTCGAGATAATTTGAGTTTCTGTAATGATATGGATCAAGAGCACCCTTTATTGAAAATGTGGAAAGAAGTACAATTAAATATAGATAGTAGAAAGGGAGGAGTTTTTAATATTGGTGATGTTCTTGAGTTCCTGAGCAAATCGCCTTATGGTTTATATCCGAATATGGTTAATATGGCGACATTAGGATTTTTGATGAGAAATTATACAGGAAAGCTTTATGAAGCAGGAACAGGAAAGCCAATAGAGAAAGAAATAATGAGAGATAAAGTAATTGCTCTTTTTGACTATTGGACAAAAAGAAGAAGCGGAGATAAACTTGAAGTTCGATTGGGAACTGAAGAAGAGAAAAAGCTTGTTTCAGATTTATGTGAAATTTTTGAATTTAAACATAAGGAGAGTTTAAATGATACAAAATGGGCTATAAGAGAATGGATAAAATCAGTGGCTATGTTTCCTTTATGGATTTTTGAATTAATAGACGATATTTCTGACGGCACATCTGATGCAATAAAAGCAATTATTTACTTAGTTGAATCTGTAGATCGAGATTTTACTCAAGAGGATATAAAAGATGCATGGGAAATGATTAACAGCGTTAAAACCGATTTAATGTTATTATTTCAAAAATATGAACAATGTGAGAATTTATTTATAAATTGGCTGGATAATATTGATAATATTACTATTGAAGAAAACAAACATTCCGACGTAATAGAATACGTTAGAAGACATATGCCTGAAGAAATTGGCGTTGCATCATGGACTGAAAGCAAAGTCAGGGAAATAGTAAAGGATTGGTACATTCAAAAAGACGAACCAGTGTCAAATTTAAAAACAAAGTTTACATTCGAGAAGCAATCAAATCATGCTCCTTTAGAAGTTAGATTTTTTAATGAATCCGAAGGAACTCCTGTTTCATGGGAATGGAATTTTGATGTCTATGGTAGCGGAGCAACAAGTGATGAGAAGTATCCAGTTTTTATTTATGAAAATAGCGGAACATACACTGTCAGTCTTAAAATAGTTGATGGACAGGGAAATGTAGATCAATTAATAAAAGAAAATTGTATTGAGGTCAATGATGTCCCCGATGAAATCATTAATAAAAAAGAAGAGATCGTAAAAAAAATTTTAAATTATCAGGGCGATTTTAGAAGTTTATTAATTAAGCTTGTTAACGAAAATGAGAATCTCTTAAATATTCTGGATAAATATTTGAGCAATTGATCTTATGAGAGAAAAATGATAAAAATTGTCAATACAATAGAAGAGTTGTTCTCATCAATTGAAAAAGATAAAATAAGCAACTCACCAACTGATAAACGATATCCTATACGTTTAATTTTTGTCAACAGCTTTCGCATTTTTAATTCTATTATTAAGTATCTGAATAAACAGACTAAATTAATAGAACTATCTTCATTTTTGCCCCATAATGATGGATGGATTACACCTGATAAGTTAATTCGAGAAATGCGGAAAGTTAACTCTACAGCATTAATTGTTCCTTTCTCTGAAGTCCTTCGTTTTACAAAACCAGATATTTTTAATTCCATATTAGTTTCTTTGTTTGAGATTGAAAATTCTCAAGATAATTTAGATAATCGAATTTACATTCCTATGCTTGGATTGTGGGAGCGATTTGAAAAGGAATTTTATGAAAAGTTTCATCGTAAGAGTGAATGGGCAACTATTTGGAGAATTCAGGAACAATTAGAAAAGCAAGTGATAATTTATCAAATTAATTTTCCAATTAAGACTAATAGAACTTTCTTGAAGACTTCATCTGATTGGCTTAATTTATGGAAATGTAACAAAATAGATTATTTAATTAGTCGCTCAAAATCGCTTGGCTATTTATATGAAAACTTTCTACCTGATACAATCTTTAAAATGGAAGAACTTCCTGATCATAAAGCTTTCATTGAATCGATTTTAGAAATAAGAATACCCATTCAATACTCTGACAAAGAAATCGAATATTGGAAAAATATTTCCATAGAATTAGAATCGAAAATTAAACATGATAAATACATAACTTTTGAATCTTACATATCTAAATATTTCAATATTAAAAGCATTTTTGAGTTGAACACAATAGAAATATTAAAAATATATTTAGACAATTCAACGAAATATAGCAGGTGGTTATTAAAATCATGGATTCTTTCCAGTTTTAAATACAAGAAGAGTTATTTATATCAAATAATTTCAGATACAAATAGCTTTACAAACGATGAAGTCATTCGTATTATATGGTTTAATATTTTTAAAGATAGAAATTATAGCAAAGATAATTTCAAAGAAAGAAAAGAAATGATCACGATTTTACATGCTCAATCATCATTTTCTTATTCTTCAATTGAATCGGAACTTTCTGTTAAATTAAAAAATATAAAAAA